>NZ_JBHXKE010000115.1:0-28782 GCF_042722765.1 Kitasatospora sp. NPDC058406 | reverse complement strand
CCCGCAGGCCGTGCGCGAGGCGGTTGGCGCGGGCGTTCAGCTCGGCGTAGGTCAGCCGGGTGTCCCGGAAGACCAGGGCGGTGAGCTCCGGCGTGCGGGCCGCCCGGTCCTCGAAGACGGCCGGGACGAGGGCGTCGGGCGCGAGGCCGTCGGGGACGAGGGCGTCCGCCCCCGGGCGGGCGGTGCCGTGCCAGTCGGCCAGGGCCGCCCGGCCGGCCTCGCCGAGCACGTCCAGCTCGGCGACCGGGAGGTCCGGGCGCTCGGCGACCTGGGCGAGGATCGCGGTGAGGGCGGCGGCGAGCCGCTCGGCGGTGCTCCGGTCGAAGAGGTCGGTGGCGAACTCCAGGCCGCCTTCCAGCCCCGCCGGGGCGCCGTCCGGGTGGTGGCGTTCGGAGAGGTTGAGGGTGAGGTCGAAGGCGGTGGTCGGCAGGCCGAGCGGCTCGTAGGCGGTGCGGGTGCCCGGGAACTCCGGACCTCCGCCGCCGGTGGTGTTGTCGAAGGCGATCATCACCTGGAAGAGCGGGTGGCGGGCCAGCGTGCGGGCCGGGTTCAGCTCCTCGACCAGGCGCTCGAACGGCACGTCCTGGTGCGCGTAGGCGGCGAGGTCGGCCTCCCGGACGCGGGCCAGCAGCTCGGCGAAGGTGGGGCGGCCAGCGAGGTCGGTGCGCAGCACCAGGGTGTTGGCGAAGAAGCCGACCAGGTCGTCGAGGGCCTCGTCGAGGCGGCCGGCCAGCGGGGTGCCGATCGGCAGGTCGTCGCCGGCGCCGAAGCGGTGCAGCAGGGTGGCGTACGCGGCCTGGAGCACCATGAACAGGGTCGCCCCGTGCGCGGTGGCCAGGGCGGCCAGCCGGGCGTGGAGGGTCGCGTCCAGCTCCAGCGGGACGACGTCGCCGCGGTGGGTGGCGACGGGCGGGCGGGGGCGGTCCGCGGGGAGCGGCAGCTCGTCCGGCAGGCCGGCCAGGGCCTCGCGCCAGTGGGCGAGCTGACGGCCGAGCGGGCTGTGCGGGTCGGTGTCGGAGCCGAGCAGCCGGTACTGCCAGAGGGTGTAGTCGGCGTACTGGACCGGCAGCGGTTCCTGGACCGGCCGTTCGCCGCCGAGCCGGGCCGTGTAGGCCTCGGTGAGGTCGTGGAAGAGCGGCCGCAGCGACCAGCCGTCGCCGGCGATGTGGTGCAGGACCAGCAGCAGGACGTGCTCGTCCGCGCCTTCGGGCCGTAGGTAGGCGTGCAGCGGGACGTCGGCGGCCAGGTCGAAGGTGTGGCCGGTGAGTTCGTCGACCGGGCGGTCGGTGACGGTGAGCAGCGGGCCGGGCGGGGCGGGCAGCACCCGCTGGTGGGGGACGCCGTCGTGCTCGCCGAAGACGGTGCGCAGGGCCTCGTGCCGGTCGACGACGTCGCCGAGGGCGCGTTCGAGGGCGGCCGGGTCGAGCGGGCCGGTCAGCCGCAGGGCGAGGGTCACGTTGTAGGTGGCGGCGGGGCCCTCGGCCCGGCCGAGGAACCAGAGGCGGCGCTGGGCGAAGGACACCGGCAGCCGTTCGGGGCGCTCCTCCCGGCCCAGCACGATCCGGGCGGGGCCGGCGGCGGACCCTGCGGGCCCGGCACGGCCGACGGAGGCGGTGGCGGCGGCGGGCCCGGTCGGGCCGCTCGGCCCGGCGGCGAGGCGGGCGGCGAGGGCGGCCACGGTCGGCGCCCGGAAGAGGTCGCCGATGGCGAGTTCCGCGCCGAGTTCGGTGCGGGCCCGGCCGACCAGGCGGGTGGCGAGCAGGGAGTGGCCGCCGAGTTCGAAGAAGTCGTCGTCGACGGTGATGCCGTCGATGCCGAGGATCTCGCCGAAGAGTGCGCAGAGGGCGCGCTCGCGGTCGTCGCGCGGGGCGCGGCCCGCGGTGTCGGCGGCGAGGTCGGGGGCGGGCAGGGCGCGCCGGTCGACCTTGCCGTTGGCGTTGAGCGGCAGGGCGGGGAGCACGACGACGGCGGACGGGACCATGTACGCGGGGAGCGTCCCGGCGGCGAACTGCCTGAGCTCGGCGGCGAGTCCGGACGCGCCGTCCGGGGCGGCGGCGCAGTAGCCGACCAGCCGGGTGTCACCGGGGCGGTCCTCGCGGGCGATCACGACGACCTGCCGGACGGCGGGGTGGCGGGAGAGCACCGCCTCGATCTCGCCGAGCTCGATCCGGAAGCCGCGAATCTTGACCTGGCCGTCGATCCGGCCGAGGAACTCGACCGCGCCGTCGGCCCGGCGACGCACCAGGTCACCGGTGCGGTACATCCGCTCCCCCGGCGTGAAGGGGTCGGCGACGAACCGCTCGGCGGTCAGCGCGGGCCGGCGCCAGTAGCCGCGGGCCAGGCCGGCCCCGGCGACGTACAGCTCGCCGGGGACACCGGCCGGGACGGGCTGCAGCCGCGCGTCCAGGACGTGGGCGCGCATGTTGTCGAGCGGGCCGCCGATCGGTGCGCGGGGGCCCGCCAGGTCGGCGGGGGCGAGGTGGTGGAACGTGGCGAACGTGGTGGCCTCGGTGGGGCCGTAGACGTGGGCGAGCAGCAGGTCGGGGCAGCGGTCGAGGACGCGGCGCAGCAGGGTGCCGGAGGCCGCCTCGCCGCCGGTGCAGACGGTGCGCAGGGCGGTGAAGGTCTCGGGGGCCTGCTCGGCGACCAGGTCGAAGAGCGCCTTGGTCAGGAAGACGGCGGTCACGTCGTGCCGGGTGGCGACGGCGTGCAGGGCGGCGGCGTCCAGGGTGCCGGGCGGGGCGACCACCACCGTGCCCCCGTTCAGCAGGGGCGTCCACAGTTCGTAGGTGGCGGCGTCGAAGGCGTGCGGGGAGTGCAGCAGGATCCGCTCGTGCCGGCCGTCCTGCCAGCGGCGGTCGGCGGCGAGGTCGACGACGTCGCGGTGGCGGACGGCGACGCCCTTGGGGGTGCCGGTGGAGCCGGAGGTGAACATCACGTAGGCGAGCCGGTCGGGGTGGACGGGCAGGCCCGGTTCGTGGTCGGGGGCGTCGCGCCCGTCGCCGGGCCGGACCACGGCGGCGGTGTGCGGGAAGCCCGGGTCCGCGCGGTCGGTGAGCAGGACGGGGGCGCCGGTGTCGGCGAGCAGGGCGGCCATCCGCTCGGGCGGCAGGCCGGCGTGCATCGGGACGTAGCAGCCGCCGGCCTTGAGCACGGCGAGGGTGGCGACGACCAGGTCGACCGAGCGCTCCATCAGCAGGGCGACCGGGGACTCGGGGCCGACGCCGCGGGCGATCAGGTGGTGGGCGAGCCGGTTGGCGCGGGCGTCGAGCTCGGCGTAGCCGACGGTGCCGCCGTCGTGGGCGAGCGCGACCGCGTCGGGGGTGCGGGCGGCCTGCGCCGCGAACAGGGCGGGCAGGGAGCCGGTCCGGACCGGGGCGGCGGTGGCGTTCCAGGTGTCGACCAGGAGGGTGCGCTCCTCGGGGCCGAGGACGTCGAGGGCGCCGATCGGGGCCGCGGGGTCGGCCGCCGCGGCGGCGAGCAGCCGGCCAAGCCGCTCGAACAGGGCGGCGACGGTGGCCCGGTCGTAGAGGTCGGCCGCGTACTCGACCGAGCCGGTGAGGCCCGCGGGGGCGCCGTCCGGGCCGTGCCGTTCGGTGATGCCGATGTTGAGGTCGAACTTCGCCACCCGCAGGCCGAGCGGCTCGGGCTCCGACTCCAGCCCGGGCAGGCCGAGTTCGCCCTCCTCGTGGTTCTGCAGGACCAGCAGGGTCTGGAAGAGCGGGTGGCGGCCGAGCACGCGGGTCGGGTTGACCTCCTCGACCAGCCGCTCGAACGGAACGTCCTGGTGGGAGAACGCGTCGAGCTGGGACTCCCGGACCCGGCCGAGGAGTTCGGCGAAGGTCGGGTCCCCGGAGGTGTCGGTGCGCAGGACGAGCGTGTTGACGAAGAAGCCGACCAGGTCGTTCAGCGCCTCGTCGGAGCGGCCGGCCACGCCGGTGCCGAGCGGGATATCGGTGCCGGCGCCGAGGCGGGTGAACAGGGCGGCCAGACCGGCCTGGAGGACGGAGAACAGGGTGGACCGGTGGCGGCGCGCCAGATCGGCCAGCGCGGCGTGCAGGTCGGCGCCGTAGACGAACGGGACGGCGTCGGCGGCGCCGGTCGGGACGGGGGGCCGGGGGCGGTCGGCCGGGAGCTCCAGTTCCTCCGGGAGACCGGACAGGACTCCTCTCCAGTAGTCGAGTTGACGGGCCATCAGGCTCTCGGGGTCCGACTCCTCGCCGAGCAGCTCGCGCTGCCAGAGGGTGTAGTCGGCGTACTGGACCGGCAGCGGCTCCCAGGCGGGGGCGGAGCCGGCCAGCCGGGCCCGGTAGGCGGTGGCGAGGTCGCGCAGCAGGGGGCCGAGCGACCAGCCGTCACCGGCGATGTGGTGGAGCACGACGAGCAGCACGTGCTCGGTGGGCGAGAGCGAGAAGACCGTGACCCTGAGGGGGAGTTCGGCCGCCAGGTCGAAGGTGCGGGCGGCGGCCCGGTCCAGCACGGCGGGGTAGTCCCCACCGTCCGGTCCCGGTGCGCAGTCCACCGTCTCGAAGGCGATCGACGCCTCCGCGGACGGCAGGATCCGCTGCACCGGGACTCCCCCGACCACCGGGAACACCGTGCGCAGGGCCTCGTGCCGGGCGACCACGTCCGCCGTCGCGGCGCGCAGCGCGGCGGTGTCCGGCGCACCGCGCAGCCGGACCGCGAACGGCAGGTTGTAGAGCGCGGTCGGCCCTTCGATCTGGTCGACCAGCCAGAGCCGCTGCTGTGCGTACGAAACCGGGATCACGGTGCTTCCTCTACTCACGTCTGCTCACGTCACGGCGTGGGAAATGGGTGGCGGCCTCAGGCCGGGACGGCGGTGGTGGGCAGCACGCCGGGTCGGCAGTCCAGGACGTCGACCGGCCGGCCCATCGCGACGACGATCTTCCGGTCGCCGCGGAACGGGTCGCGGCCGTGCGCACAGAGCACGTTGTCCACCAGCATCACGTCGCCGACCTGCCAGGTCTCGCGGACGGTCGCCGCCTCGTACGCGGCGTTGAGCGCGTCCACGTCCTCCCGCGGGAGCGGTTCGCCGTCGCCGAAACCGGTGTTGAACGGCAGGCCGTCCGCGCCGAACTCGTCGACCATGGCCTCCCGGATGTCCGGGTCGAGCGACCACTCGTTCCAGAAGGCCAGGTGGTTGAACCAGACCTCCTCACCGGTGTGCGGGTGGTGGACGGTGGCCGGGCGCAACTGGCTGGTGCGCAGGTTGCCGTCCGGCAGCCACTCCCAGGAGATGCCGTTCTCGCGGCAGTACTGCTCGACGTCGGCGCGGTCCTCGGTGCCGAAGGCGGTCCGCCAGCCGAGCGAGACGTAGTCGGAGTAGGTGCGGGTGAGCGTCCAGCCGGAGGAGCGACCGCGCTCCGCCAGGTGCGCGGGCAGCCCGGCGAGGACCTTGCGGACGTCGGCCGTCGGGGTGGCGCCGCCCTCCTCCGGGGCCGTCAGGCAGGCGAAGAGCAGCCGGCCGGGGAAGGTCAGGGTGTAGCTGTTCTCGTTGTGCATCCGGATCGACTGCGCGGGCGGCAGGTCCGTCGACGAGAAGACGCCGTCGCCGAAGTCGCTGCGCGGGGTGGCCTTCTCCCGGTACGGGGTCGGCTCGGGGATCAGCACGTCGCGGACGGCGGCGACGTCCGCGGCGGTGGCCACCGGCAGCCCGCGCAGGAAGATCGTGCCGTGCTCGTGCAGGGCGGCGGTCAGCTCGGCCTCGTGGTCCCGCAGCCAGGCGCAGGCCCCGGCGAGGTCGGCGGCGGCCGGGACGCGGGTGAGGGCCGGACGGCCGGGGTACAGCTCCCAGGTCGGCATGGCGGCGCTCACCGGGTGCCGAGGGCGGCCACCAGGCCGGCCGGGCGGATGTCGGTCCAGTTGGCCTCGATCCAGTCCAGGCAGTCCTGGCGGGTGGCCTCGCCGTGGACGGTGGTCCAGCCGGCCGGCACGTCGATCCAGACCGGCCAGAGCGAGTGCTGGTTCTCGTCGTTGACCAGCACCAGGTAGCCGGCGTTGTCGTCCTCGAACGGGTTGCTCACGGTGGTCTCCTCGAAGGGGGTGTGGCCTGGGGTGTGGTTCGAAGGTATCGGCGCCGTACGGGCCCGGGCGGCACAAGGCCCGGCAGGTGAGCGGCAGTTAGCCACCTGCCGGGCGGGGGCCCGGGACCGGGGTCCGGTCGGTGCGGGAGGAGGGTCGTGGGCGGCGTCGTGGCGGGGTCGTCGGCCGGGTTCGGGAGCAGCAGCGGGGTCGTGCGGGGGGGCCGGGGCGGGGGCCGGTCAGCGCGGGGTGAGGCGGACCGGGAGGTGGTCCAGCCCGAAGTTGATGATCGACCGGTTGTACTGGACCGGCCCCGCCGGCTCGATCGCCGCGGCCTTCTCCAGCGCCGCCGAGAACAGCGCGCCCAGCTCGGCCTTGGCCAGCGGCGCACCGATGCAGTAGTGGGCCCCCAGGCCCAGCGCGAGGTGCTTGTTGGGCGAACGGTCCAGCCGGACCTCCTCGGGCCGGTCGAAGGCCTCCGGGTCCCGGTTGGCGGACCAGACCCAGACCGCCACCCGGTCGCCGCGCCGGATCTGCCGCCCGGCCAGCTCGACGTCCCGGGTCGCGGTGCGCAGCGTGTGCAGGCCGACCGAGGTCCACCGCAGCAGCTCGTCCACGGCCGAGTCCATCGACACCTCGCCCTGCTGCAACCGCCGCCACAGGTCGGGCCGCTGGACCAGGGTGTGCAGGCCCATCGCCGCGGTGTGCCGGACCGTCTGGACGCCGCCGACCACGATGTTGTCCAGGTTGAGCACCACGTCCTCGATCGGCATCAGCCGCCCGCCGACCTTGTAGGTGGCCATCATGGAGATCAGGTCGTCCCGCGGGTCGGTGCGGCGCAGCATCACCTGGTGCATCAGGTACGGGATCAACTGCTGGTGCCCGGCGCGGCGTTCCTCCGGCGTGCTGCCGAGGAAGGCCACGTCGCAGACCCGGACCATCATGTCGCGGTCCTGCTCGGGGACGTCCAGCAGATCGCACATGACGGCGAGCGGCAGCGCCGAGACCACGTCGACGAGGTCGGCCTCGCCCTGCTCCACGGCCCGGTCGAAGAGCTCCCCGGCCCGCTCGGCGATCGACCGGGAAGCCCCGCGCACCCCGCCCTTGGAGAAGAACGGGTTCGCCGGAGCCCGCAGTTCACGGTGCCGGGGCGGGTCGGTGAGGGCCATCATCCGGCCGGAGCCGACCGGCACCTTGCCCTCGCCCGAGCCCAGCAGCGAGCCGGACTCCGAACTGAACACGGCCGCGTTGCGCAGCACGTCCGCCGACTCGCGGTAGGTCATCACCGACCAGACCGGACCGTCGTCCATGGTGTCGGTGCGGTGGACGGGCGCCTCGCGGCGCAGCTCGTCGACCAGGGCCGGGGTGTCGGGGCGGGCCCAGAGGGCCGGGTCGGTGAGGTCGACGGCGGTGGTGGTCACCATTGCTGCTCCCTGGTGTCGTGCGCGGGGACGGAGGTCTGGCGGCCCGCCAGGAGGGTGGTCAGGAGGCCGACCGGACCGGGGCGGTCGACGGTGGCCAGGAGGTGCCCGCCGGGGACGACGTGGTGGCCGAAGTCGCCGCGGGTGTGCGCGGCCCAGCCGGTGAGGTCGGTGGCGCCGAGCATCGGGTCGTCGGCGCCGGCCACCGCGTACAGCGCGGAGCCGATCGGCGCGTGCGGGCGGTACCGGTAGGTGGCGCTGACCGCGAGGTCGGTGCGGATGCCGGCGAGGGCCAGGTCGACGAGTTCGGGCTCGGCCCGGACGACCTCCTCCAGGCCGGTGAGCCGCAGCAGCTCGGACGCGTCGAGGTCCCGGGACTCCCGCTCGGTCCACGCGGCGGGGCTGGGCGCGGCGGCGGCCACCACCAGCTCGGGGCGGCGGTCGGCGGGCAGCGCGCGGGCGACCTCGTAGGCGAGCAGGGCGCCGAAGCTCTGCCCGTAGAAGCCGAACCGGCCACCGTCCAGGTGCGGGGCGATCGCCCCGGTCACGGCCGCCACCAGGGCGTCGAAGTCGGGCGGCATCGGGTGCCGGCTGCGCCCGCCGCGGGCCGGCGGGCGCAGCGCCCAGACCTCCGCGGCCGGGGCGAGCGCCCGGGCCAGCGGGGTGTAGGCGGTGGCGTCGCCGCCGGCGTGCGGGAAGCAGAACAGCCGGAACGGGCGGTGGGGCTGGGGCGCGGGGACGAGGAGCCAGTCGCCCTCGATCCGCGGGCGGGCGGTCGGCCGGACGGCGGTGCTCATCGGACGGCCTCCCGGCGGGCGGTGAGCGCGGGGCGCGGGGCGGCCGGGCCCGCCTCGGTGGCGCGGCGGACGGCGGCGGTGAACCCGGCGAGGTCGTCGGCGTCCAGCAGGTGCCGGAGCTGGAGCTCGACGTCGAGCTTGCGGCGCAGCAGGTGGACGACGCGCAGGGCGGCGAGCGAGTGGCCGCCGAGCGAGAGGAAGTCGTCGGTGGGCTCGACGGAGGGGACGCCGAGCACGGTGCGCCAGACCTCGGCGACCAGCTCGTCCACTCCCCCGGGCCCGTCGGCCGCGGCGCTCCCGGCGGTGTCCGCCGACGGCGCGGGCAGGGCGCGGTGGTCGACCTTGCCGTTGGGGGTGAGCGGCAGCGCGGCCAGCACGGTCACGGTGGCCGGCACCAGGTGGGCAGGCACGGTGCGGCGCAGTTCGGCGAGCAGCTCGGCGGGGCGGGCCCCGCCCGTGACGTAGCCGGCCAGCCGGACGTCCCCGGGGGCGGCCTCGTACACGGTGGCCGCGGCCACCGTGACCCCGTCCAGGGCGGCCAGGGCGTGCTCGACCTCGCCCAGCTCGACCCGGAAGCCACGCAGCTTGACCTGCCGGTCGACCCGGCCGACGTACTCCAGCAGCCCTTCGGCGCTGCGCCGGGCCTGGTCGCCGGTCCGGTACATCCGGGCGCCCGGCTCCGTCGTGAACGGGTCGGCGACGAACCGGCCCGCCGTCAGGCCGGGGTGGCCCGGGTAGCCGTGTGCCACGCCCGGCCCGGCCAGGTACAGCTCGCCGACGGCGCCGGCGCCGGTGACCGGGGCGAGCCGGTCGTCCAGCAGGTAGGTGCGGACGCCGGGCAGCGGCTCTCCCAGGTGCGGGCCGGGGCCGGTGATCCAGGTGGTGACCGCCTCGACGGTGCACTCGGTGGGCCCGTACAGGTTGAGCGCCTCGATGCCGCCGTCGGCCAGCTCGCGCCAGGTGCGCCCGGGCACCGGCTCGCCGCCCATGAACAGGCGCGGCACCCGGGCGCCTGCCAGCGGCTCGCGGAGCAGCTGCCAGTGCGAGGGGGTCAGGTCGAGGTCGGTGACGCCGTACTCGGCGAGGAGCGCGGCGAGCCGGAGCGGGTCGGCGCGCCGGGCGTCGTCGATCACCACCAGGGTGTCGCCGCGGCAGAGCCGGGTCCACTGGGGGACGGAGGCGTCGAAGGAGACGCTGGCGTTCCAGCCGACCACGGCCGGCTCGGGGCGGTGGGCGCCGCGCTGCGCCAGGGCGTCGGCGAGGTGGGCGACGCCGCCGTGGGTCACCTCGACCCCCTTGGGGCGGCCGGTGGAGCCGGAGGTGTAGATGACGTAGGCGGAGTCGGCCGGGTGCGGGGTGAAGTCGGCGAACGGCGCGTCGCCCTCCGGTCCGTCGGCGGACGGCGCTTCGGTGTCGGGGCGGAGCACCGGGACGCCGGCCGGGACCGGCGGAGCGGTGTCGGTACTGACCACGGCGGCGAGGCGGGCGTCGGCGGCCATGAAGGAGATCCGCTCGGCCGGGTAGGCCGGGTCCAGTGGGACGTACGCGGCGCCGGCCCGCCAGGTGGCGAGCAGCGCGACCGGCAGGTCGGCGGTCCGGGCGAGGTGGATGCCGACCCGGTCGCCGCGCCGGACGCCGTGTGCCCGGAGGGCGCGGGCCAGGGCGGCGGTGCGGCGGTCCAGGGCGGCGAAGTCGAGGCTGCCGTCGACGCCGTGCACGGCGGGCCGGCCGGGGTGGGCGGCGACCGCGGCGCGCAGCCGGGTCAGCAGGTCGACGGCGGCGGGGGCGGCGGGGGCGGCAGCGGGAGCGGAGGCAGCGACGGGGGCGGGCTCGGTGGGGGCGGCCGGCTCGGCGAAGGTGGTCATGCGGGGGCACTCCTCGGTCAGGTCGGGCAGATCACGTCGGGTGGGGCGCGCAGGCGGGCGCGCGGGAGCGGCGGCAGCGCGCGGCGAAGGCGGGTACGCGGGGCGGGTGCGCGGGGCGGGCGTCAGACGGGCGGGGCCAGCCGGGCCAGGGCCGCGGCGTAGGCGTCGATGAACTCCTCCGCGGTGGCGTCGTCGACCAGCGCGCGCTGGTGGTCCACGGCGAGCAGGACGCGGTCCGAGACCGGGTCCTGGATCAGCGAGGCGCCGAACGCGAAGCTGTTGGGCTCGTGCCGCAGGGTGGGTTCCGAGCCGATCCGGCCGTCCTCGATCCGGGCCGGGCCGAGCCGTCCCAGGGCGTGGAACCGCAGGTAGCCGAACTGGCTGTCGAGCGCGGTGTCGGCCATCATGCGGGCCAGCCGGGCGAACGGCACCCGGCGGTGCGGCATCATGTCCAGCTCCTCCCGGTGCACGTGGCGGACCAGCTCGGCCAGGTCCTCCCCCGGTTCGGCGACCAGCGGCACCGTGTTGAGGAAGAGCCCGTACACCTCGGTGCCGCCGAGCCGCTCCAGGCGGCCGTTCATCGCCAGCCCGGTGGTGACCCGTTCCCGGCCGGTGATCCGGGCGAGGGCGTGCAGGTGGGCGGCGAGGGCGACCGACTTGACCGGGACGCCGAGCGCGTCGGCGGCCCGCCTCAGCTGGCCGGGAGCGTCCGGGAGGACCCGTTCGACGGTGCGCGGCAGCTCGTGGACGTCCTCGCTGCCGGGCCAGAGCTGGCCGGTGGCGCCGTCGAGCCGCTCGTGCCAGTACGCCAGGGACTCCCGGTCACCGGCCGCCGCGCGTTCGACGGCGACGAAGTCGCGGAAGGCGGTGCGGGGCGGCGGGGTGGGCGCGGAGACCGGGTCGGCGGCCAGCGCGGCGTGCCGTTCGAGGAGTTCGGCGAGCAGGGAGGTGAAGCTCCAGCCGTCGAGGATCGCGTGGTGTTCGGAGATCGTGAGCTGGAAGGCGTCGTCCGCCAGCCGCTGCACCGTGATCCGGAAGAGCGGCGGGGTCGCGAGGTCGAACGGCCGCTCGCGGTGGTCGTCGAAGACGGACCGGACCGCCGCGTCCTGCTCCTCCCCGGTCGCACCGCGCAGGTCCGTGAAGGAGACGGGGGCGGGCAGGATCCCGTGCACGAGCTGGAGCGGTTCGCCGTAGCCGGAGATGTCGAGCCCGGTCCTGAGCACGGCGTGCCGGGCCATCGCCTCGTTGACGGAGCGGCGGAAGGCGGTCTCGTCGAGGTCGCCGCCGATCCGGTAGGAGTTGACGTTGTGGTAGCTGTCGGTGCCGCCGGCGACCTCCATGTGGAAGACCATCGAGAGCTGCATGGAGACCATCGGGTAGGCGTCGACCACGTCGGACGGCAGGTCGGCCCGGTCCTCCTCGGTGACGAGCGCGAACGGCCGGTCCGCGCCGGGGTCGGCCGCCGCCGGGCGGGCCAGCGGCAGCAGGGCGGCGACGGTGGGGGCGTTGAAGACGTCGCGCAGGCCGACCTGCCAGCCCCGGTCGTGCAGGGCGCCGGCCAGCTGGACGGCCCGGATCGAGTCGCCGCCGAGGTGGAAGAAGTCGTCGTGCACGCCGATCCCGGGGACACCGAGCACCTCCGTCCAGACGCCGGCGAACAGCTCCTCCTCCGGGGTGCGCGGTTCGACGTGCCGCCCGGCCGAGACGGGCGAGGGGCGGCCCGGGGCGGGCAGCGCGGCCCGGTCGACCTTGCCGTTGACGGTGAGCGGCAGCGCGTCCAGCAGGGTGACGCTCGCCGGGATCATGTACGCGGGCAGCGACCGGCCGAGGAACCCGCGCAGGTCGCCCGGTTCGCGCCCGGTGACGTACGCGGCGAGGCGGTCGTCGTGCACGGTGACCACACAGGCGTCGACGTCGGGGTGGGCGGCGACGGCGTTCTCGATCTCGCCGAGCTCGATCCGGAAGCCGCGCAGCTTGACCTGGAAGTCCGCCCGGCCGACGTACTCCAGTCCGCCGTCCGCCAGGCGCCTCGCCACGTCGCCGGTCCGGTAGAGCCGGGCGCCGGGCGGACCGTACGGGTCGGCGACGAAGCGGCCCGCGGTGAGGCCGGGCCGGCCCCAGTAGCCGTGGGCGAGGCTGCCGCCGCCGATGTACAGCTCGCCGGGGACGCCGGCCGGGCACGGGCGCAGCCAGTCGTCCAGCACGAGCGCGGTGAGGTGCGGCATGGGCTCGCCGATCAGGCTCCGCCCGAAGCCCGCGCCGCCGTCGGCGACGTCGTGGGTGGTGACGTGGACGGTGGTCTCGGTGATGCCGTAGAGGTTGCAGAGCCGGGCGGGCGGCAGCGGGTCGAGGTCGTGCCAGCGCTGGACGACGCCGGGGTCGAGGGCCTCGCCGCCGAGCATGATCCAGCGCAGCGCGGGCAGGGCGCGGGGGTGGCGGCGCAGGGCCGGTTCGAGCTGGCGGAGCGCCGACGGGGTGAGGCAGAGGTGGGTGACCCGCTCCTCGTCGAGGAGTCCGGCGAACTCGTCGGGCGAGCGGCTGGTCAGGTAGGGGACGACGACCAGGCGGGCGCCGTGCAGGAGCGCGCCCCACAGCTCCCAGACCGTCCAGTCGAAGGCGTAGCTGTGGAAGAGGGTCCAGACGGAGTCCGGGCCGAAGCCGAAGTGCGGCCGGCCGGAGGCCAGGAGGCGGCTGACGTGCTCGTGGGCGACGGCCACGCCCTTGGGGCGGCCGGTGGAGCCGGAGGTGAAGATGAGGTAGGCGAGGTCGCCGGGGCGGCCGACCGCCGGGGGGCGGCTCGCCGGGTGGGCGGCGATCTCACCGGCGCCTGCGGTGAGGTCGAGGGTCTGCCAGGGGCCGGTGGGGGCGCGGTCGGGCCGGTCCGTGACGACCGCGGTGACGGCGGTGTCGCCGAAGACCAGGGCGGCCCGGTCGGCGGGGGCGGCGAGGTCGACCGGCACGTAGGCGGCGCCGGTCTTGAGGACGGCGAGGATCGCGACGGGGACGGCGGCGGTGCGCTCCAGCAGCAGGCCGACCCGGTCGCCGGGGCGCACCCCGCGGGCGATCAGGGTGTGGGCCAACCGGTTGGCGCGGCGGTCGAGTTCGGCGTACCCGAGGGTGCCGTCCGGGCCGCTGACGGCGGGCCGGTCGCCGTACGCGTCGGCGGCCTGTTCGAAGAGGTGGTGCAGGCAGTGGCCCCGGTCGAGTACGGCCGGGCGGTGCGACGGCCCGGCGGAGGTGAGCCGGCGCACGGTGGCGTCCGGGTCGGTGAGCGCGGCGTCCAGCAGCTCGGCGTAGTCGGCGGCGAGGCGGCGCACGGTCGCCGGGTCGAAGAGGTCACTGCTGTACTCGGCCTCGCCGCGCAGCTCGCCGCCGGCGCCCGGGCCGCCCGGCGCGGCCGGGTCCTGCACGGCCGGGTCCTGCTCCGCGCCGCCCCGGGATCCGGAGGTGTCCTCGAAGACGGACCAGGTGAGGTCGAACTTGCTGGTGCCGTTGGAGCGGACGGTGCGTTCGGCGGTGGCGGCGCCGAGGACGAGCGGTGTGCGGTCCTCGCCGTGGGCGCCGAACACCACCTGGACCAGCGGCGGGTGCTGCGGGCTGCGGTCGGTACCGAGCAGGTCGACCAGCCGGTCGAACGGCACGTCGAGGTAGCCGTAGGCGTCGAAGGCGCCGTCCTGGACGTCGGCCAGCAGGCCGCGGAACGTCGCACCGGGGGCGAGCCGGATCCGCAACGGCAGCAGGTTGACGAAGTACCCCAGCAGGTCGGCGAGTTCGGGCCGGTTGCGGGTGGTGACGGGGGTGCCGACGAGCAGGTCGTCGGCGCCGGTCCAGCGGCCGATCAGCAGGGCGAAGGCGGCCAGTTGGACGGTGAACGGCGTCACGCCCTCCTGCTCGGCGAGCGCCCGGACCCGGGCCGCGCTCCCCGCCGGCAGCTCGAACGGCTCGGTGCGCCCGCGCCGGCTCCGCTCGGCCGGCCGGGGCCGGTCGGCGGGGAGCTCCAGCAGGGTGGGGGCACCGTCGAGGCGGTCCTTCCAGTAGGCGAGGTGCTCCTCGTAGGGGGTGTCCTGCTCCTCCAGCGCGTAGTCGGCGTACTGGGTGGCGAGCTCGGGCAGCGCGGCTGCCCGCCGCTCACCCGACGCGCCGTACAGCTCGACGAGTTCACGCTCGAAGACGTCGGCGGACCAGCCGTCCCAGACGATGTGGTGGACGACGAACAGGAGCGTGGTGCGGTCGTCGGCGAGCCGGATCGCTTCGGCGCGCAGCAGCGGGCCGGCGGCCAGGTCGAAGGGCTCGGCGGCCCGGTCGGTGACCAACCGGGCGGCACGGTCGGCCCGTTCACCCTCGGGGAGCCCGCGCAGGTCGGTGACGGCGAGCGGGACGGCCAGGGTGCGGTGGACGTGCTGGCGGGGGCCGTCGGGGTGCAGCGCGAAGGTGGTGCGCAGCGCCTCGTGCCGGGCCGACACCCCGTCCAGCGCCCTCCGCAGCAGCGCGAGGTCGAGCGGGCCGGTGACGTCGTACGTCCAGGGGGTGGTGTAGGTGGCGGCCTGCGGGTTCCAGCGGTCGAGGAACCAGAGGCCGCGCTGCAGACCGGACGCGGGCGCGGTGCGGACCACGCCGTCGGGCAGGATCTCCGGGGCTGCACCGGCGGGGCGGGCGGCGGCGCCGGGAGGGGCGGCCGGCGCGGCGGCCGGCGGGGCGTCGGACGGGCTCACGGCCTCGTTCCCTTCGGTGGGGAGGGCGGTCGGGCGTGCGGTCGGGCGGGTCGTCGTCACGAGGCCAGCCGTTCGGCGATGGCGCCCACGGTCCGGCCTCGGAACACCACGTGCGGCGGCACCCTGGTCCCGGTGTCCTGCGACAGCCTCATGGCGACCCGGACCGCGGCCAGCGAGTTGCCGCCGATCCGGAAGAAGTTGGCGTCCGGCCCGAGGTCGTCGGCGAGCTCCAGGACGGCCCGGACGGCGTCCGCGACGAGCCGCTGGTCCGGGGTGAGCGGGTCGGCCGGGGCGTCCGCGAGGCGCGCGGCGGGGGCCGGCAGGGCGCGCCGGTCGACCTTGCCGTTGGGGTTGAGCGGCAGGGCGTCGAGGACGTCCAGGGTGGCGGGCACCATGTGCTCGGGGAGCAGCGCCGCCAGGTGGTCGAGCAGCGCGTCCGGGTCGGGCGCGGTGCTGCCCGCGGTGACGTAGGCGGCGAGCCGCCGGTCGCCCGGCGCGGGTTCGTGGACGGTGACGGCGGCCTCGTGGACGGCCGGATGGCGGGTGAGGGCGTCCTCGATCTCGCCGGGTTCGACGCGGAAGCCGCGGATCTTCACCTGGTCGTCGATCCGGCCGGTGATCTCCAGCAGGCCGTCCGCGTTCACCAGGCCGAGGTCCCCGGTGCGGTAGAGCCGCTCGCCGGGCGCCCCGAACGGGGAGGCGACGAAGCGTTCGGCAGTCAGCCCGGGCCGGCCGACGTACCCGTGGGCCAGGCCGCCGCCCGCCGCGTACAGCTCGCCGGTGGTGCCGGGCGGGACGGGGTTCAGCCGGTCGTCGAGGACGTGGACGGCCTTGCCGTGCAGCGGGCGGCCGATCGGGACGGAGGTGCCGGCGGCGTCGGCGGCGGTGGCGCGGTGGCAGGTGGTCAGGCCGAGGCTCTCGACCGGGCCGTAGCCGTTGGCCACGACGAGGTGCGGGTACTGCTCCAGGGCCTTGCCGACGTGCGTGACGGAGGCCCGCTCGCCGGCCGTGAAGGCCACCTTGAGGTCGTCGTAGGTCTCCGGCATCTCCTCCAGCAGGAAGTTGAACAGGCTGGCGGAGAGCTGGAGCTGGGTGACGCCGTGCCGGCGGGTCAGCTCCGCGATCGCCTGCGGGTCGGGCCGCCGGCCCGGCTGGAGGACGCAGGTGCCGCCGAACGCCAGCGCGCCGTACAGCTCCAGGGCGAAGGCGTCCCAGGAGACCGGGGAGCACTGGAGCCAGACCTCGCCGGGGCCGAACCGGGCGTAGTCCTGGCCCAGGTAGGTGGTGGTGAGGGCGCGGTGCGGGACGGCGACGCCCTTGGGGCGGCCGGTGGAGCCGGAGGTGAACATCACGCAGGCGAGGTCGGCGCCGGTGACCGGCAGGCCCGGGTCGTGGCCGGGGCGGGCCGCGACGGCGACGGCCTCGGCGTCGAGGTCGAGGTGACGGGCGACGGGGAACGGCGGCTGGGCGTGCCGGTGGGTGACCAGCAGGGCGGCGGCGCTGTCGGCGACCGCGCCGGCCAGCCGCTCGGCCGGGAAGTCCGGGTCGAGCAGGGTGTAGGCGGCGCCGGCCTTGAGCGCGGCGAGCAGGGCGGTCACCAGGTCCGGTCCGCGTTCGACCAGGACGGCGACGGTGTCGCCGCGGCCGATCCCCTGCGCGGTCAGGTGGTGGGCCAGCCGGTTCGCCCGGGCGTTCAACTCGCCGTACCTGAGGCGCTGTTCGCCGGAGATCAGGGCCGTGGAGCGCGGGTCCCGGGCGGCCCGGGCCTCGAACAGGGCGTGTACGGGCGCCTCGACGGCGGCGGCCAGGGTGCCGAGCCAGGCGTCGCAGAGCTCCGCCATGGTCGCTTCGTCGAACAGGTCGGAGTCGTACTCGAAGCGGCCGGTGAAGTCGGTGCCCCGGTCGTCGACGGAGATCGACAGGTCGAAGCGGGAGACCGGGTTGGAGTGGAGTTCGCGGGTGACCTCGGTGCCGCCGATCACCAGCGGCCGGGAGTCCAGCGGGTGCAGCTCCAGCAGCACCTGGCAGAGCGGGTTGCGGTCCTCGGTGCGGTCGTCCGGCCGGTCCTCCAGGACGGCGCCGGCGATGTCGTCGAACGGCGTCTCCTGGTGGCGGTAGCCGGCGATCGCCACCTCGCGGACGTGCCGGACCAGTTCGCGGAAGTCTCCTGCCTCGCCGAGCCGCACGCGCAGCGGCAGCAGGTTGACGAAGTAGCCGATCATGGCGTCGAGTTCGGCCCGGCCGCGGAGACTCACCGGGGATCCGAGCACCAGGTCGCGCTGCCCGGTGCGCCGGTGCAGGGTGAGCGCCAGACCGGCGAGCAGCACCATGAACGGCGTGGCGTCCTCGCTGCGGGCCAGGGCCCGGACGGCCTCGGCGACCGGCCGCGGCATGGCGAACCGGTGGAAGGCGCCGCGGAACGCCTGCACCTCCGGCCGGGGGCGGTCGGCGGGCAGCACGGGCTCGGTCGGCGAGTCCCGCAGGTGCTCGCGCCAGTAGTCGAGGCGGCTGCCGGCGGTGGCGTCCTCGTACTGCCAGGCGCTGTAGTCGGCGTACTGCACCGGCAGTTCGGGCAGGACGGCGGGGCGGCCGGCCGCCAGGGCCTCGTAGAGTTCGGCGAGTTCGGACTCCAGGACGGGCAGCGAGCCCTCGTCCCAGACGATGTGGTGGCAGAGCAGCAGCAGGGTGGACGCGGCGCCGGACCGGTAGAGGTGGGCGCGGACCAGCGGCCCGGTCTCCAGGTCGAACGGGACCAGCGCGGCCCCGGCGAGCAGCTCGCCCACCTGCTCGGGACCGGCGTCCACGACGGTGAACGGCAGTTCCACCGACGGGTGGACCACCTGCCGGGGGCCGTCCTCGCCGAACGTGAAGGTGGTCCGCAGGGCCTCGTGGCGGTCCACCACGCCGGCCAGCGCCCGCCGGAGCAGCTCCGGGTCGACCGGGCCGGCGAAGCGGAACACCCACGGCACGACGTAGGTCGGCGCGCCCGGGTTCCACTGGTCGAGGAACCAGAGGCCGCGCTGGAACTTGGAGAGCGGCGCCTCGCAGGCCCCCGCCCGGGACAGGACCGGGCGCCCGCCGCCCGCCGAGGCGGTGACGGCGGCGGCGAACTCCGCGAGGGTCGGCGCGTCGAAGATGGTGTACGGCGAGATCATGCCGAAGACGTCGAAGACCCGGCCGACCACCCGCACGGCGGTGAGCGAATCCCCGCCCAGGTGGAAGAAGTTGTCGTCGGCGCCGACCTCGGGCACCCCGAGCACGTCCGCCCAGACGGCGGCGATCAGCTGCTCGGCCGGGGTGCGCGGCGGGCGCCGGCCGGCGGCCGGGGCGGCGGGCGCGGTCTGCGGCTCGGGCAGCGCCGCCCGGTCCACCTTGCCGCCGGCGGTCAGCGGGAACGCCTCCAGCGGGGTGACGGTGGCCGGGACCATGTGCTCGGGCAACCGCCCGGCCAGGAAGGCCCGCACCTCGGCGTAGTCGGGGGCGGTCCCGGTGGTGTAGGCGGCCAGCCGGCCCTCGTACGCCACCACGACGGCTCCCGCGACGCCCGGGTGGGTGGCCAGCACCTGCTCGATCTCGCCCGGTTCGACGCGGAAGCCGCGGATCTTCACCTGGTGGTCGGCGCGGCCGACGAACTCCAGCGGCGCCTCCGCCCCGGTGCCGTCCGTCGCCCCGGTGCCGTCCGCCGGGCCGGGCTCCGCCGCCCGCCGGACGACGTCGCCGGTCCGGTACATCCGGGCGCCCGGCTCCGGCGCGAACGGGTCGGCGACGAACCGGCCCGCCGTCAGGCCGGCGCGGCCGTGGTAGCCGGAGGCCAGCAGCGGCCCGCCCAGGTACAGTTCGCCGGCCGCACCGGGCAGCACCGGCCGCAACCGGTCGTCCAGCACGTACGCCCGCCGGTCGCCGAGCGGGCCGCCGATCGGCACCACGTCGCCGACTCCGGCGGCCGGCCCCGCCGACGCGTGGACGGTGGCCGTGATCACGGTCTCGGTCGGCCCGTAGGCGTTCAGCAGCGGCACGCCGGTGGCGGCCCACCAGCCGGCGGCGGTGTCCGGGTAGAGCCGGTCGCTGCCGGAGATCATCAGGCGCAGGGTGCGCGGCGCCCGGCCGCGCTCACGGAGGGCGGCCACCACGTCCTGGAAGTAGCCGGCGGCCAGGTTGGCCACGGTCACGCCCTCGTCGTCCAGCAGGTCGAGCAGCGCGGCGGGTGCCACCAGCTGCTGTTCGGGGACGACGACGCAGGCGCCGGCCGTGAGGGCGGCGAGCACCTGCTCCACCGCCACGTCCACGGTCGGGCGGGCGAAGTGCAGCACCACGTCGTCCGCCGTGAGGCCGAACCGTTCGACCGCGGCGGCCAGGTGGCCGGTCAGCGCGGCGAGCGGGACGTGCACGCCCTTGGGGCGGCCGGTGGTGCCGGAGGTGTAGACGAGGTACCCGGCGGTGGCCGACGCGTCCGCTCCCGGGACGCCCGTGCTGCCGGGCGAGCCGCCGGACGCCGCCGGGCCGAGGTCGACGAGCTCCCCGTCGGTGTAGGCCAGGGTGGCGCCGGCGTCCTCGCGGATCCAGCGGTTGCGTTCCTCGGGGGCGTCCCGGTCCAGCGGCAGGTAGGTGGCACCGGCCCGGAGCGCGGCGAGCAGGCCGACCACGTGGTCGAGCCGGCCCCGGCCGGTGACGGCCACCGTCCGGCCGGGGGCGATCCGGGCGGCGAGGGAGCCGCTCAGCTCGTCCAGTTCCCGGTAGCCGACCGTCCGGCCGCCGAGCCGTACGGCCGGCCGGTCCGGGGACCGGCGTGCGACGGACGTGAAGGGGAAACCGCGAGATTCCATCATCCAACCCCGATGAATTAGCGAGTGAATTTGCGACGCTGCCGGTAGTGGTACCGACCTTAGGACGGCTTTTCCGGGCCGATCGGCAGAATGCGCGGAAGTGCATCGGCAGTTTCAACTGCCGCTTGCAGCATGCCTGTTGAGAAACTAAGGCAGCCCGTCGACACGCACGGGGGCGCGTCGGCGGGCTGCCGGGAACTACCGCTCTCCTAACCTGCCGCGGACATTCCGGGGAATTCCGCGGACCACACGTCGTCGCCGTCCAGCGCGGCCGGCGTGTACTTCCCGAGTGCGCTGATCAGCAACCGGAGTTCGAGGGCGAGGCAGTCCGCGAACCGGACCAGCCCGGCCTCCGGGTCCTCGGCGGTGGCGAGCAGCGCCGCCCGGCCCAGCCCCACCGCGCGGGCACCGAGCGCCAGGCTCCTGACCGCCCGGCCGCCCTCCCAGATCCGCCCGGACACCAGCAGGCAGGGCGGCGGCCCGGCCACCGCCAGCCGGCGCAGGCACTCCGCCAGCGGCAGGCCGACCTGCGCGGGGAAGACCCCGGGCGCCCAGCCCGTCCCACCCTCGGCGCCGTCCACCGTGACGGCGTCGGCCCCCGCCCCGGCCGCCACCCGGGCCGCCTCGGCGACGTCCCGGCCGGGGTGCAGCTTCACCCAGACCCGGGCCCGGGGGAAGTTGTTGCGCATCAGCCGGACCTGCTGGCGCAGGATCTCCGCGGTGAAGGTGCCGGGCGTGCTGGACCTCAGCACCCGCCCGTCACCGAACACCCGGTCCAGCCCGTACCGGTCACCGAGCCGTTCGGCCGCCCCGGCGTCCAGCACGGTCATCCCGCCCAGGCCCGGCTTCGCCCCCTGTCCGACCTTCAACTCGAAGGCCAGGCGCCCGGATTCGAGCAGCGGAAGGGCCGCCGGGTCGCTGTAGACGAGGTTCCACACCTCGGCGTCGGCGTCCTCGGTGGACTGCTGGACGGCGACGCCGCCGAGCCCGTCCGGAAGCTCCCCGGCGTAGGCGCGCAACCGGCCGAGCAACGCCCGGTCGGCCGCCTCGCCGAGCCGGCCGTAGCCGTTCACCGGGACGACGTTCTCCCCGATCACCATCGGCAGGCCCAGCGCCCCGGCCTGCCGGCTGAGCGCGAGGCCGAGGTCCCCGCCGGCCGCCCGGGTGGACCCGAGGGCGGACACGTAGACCGGCAGGGCGGAGGTGAACCCGCCGACGGGAGTGGCGAGTTCGACGTCCCGGTAGTCGGGCTCACGCCCCAGGTCGATCAGCTTGGCCAACCGCTGCGGCATGAAGACGGGCGGGACGAGGCGCAGCGCGTCCAGCGGGTCCCGCGGATCCCGCCGCCCGTCGTCGCGCTCGGCGCCGAACAGGACCCGGCCGTACTCGCCGGGCGGGGGGAACGCCGCCGCCGCGCCCGAGCGGGCGCGCTGCCGGACCTCCTCCTCCGGGAAGCCGGGCGCGGAGAGGTCGCTCACGGGGACACCACCCCGGCGATCTTCGGGAAGGCGCTGGCCTGCCAGACCTCGTCCAGCCCGGCGACGTAGCGGGTCAGCCGCTCGACGCCGATGCCGAACCCGGCGCTGCCGGGCACGCCTTCGCGGACCAGGTCCAGGTACCAGCGGTACTTCTGCGGGTTCTCGCCGGTCTCCCGCATCCGGGTGACGATCTCCGCGTAGTCGTTGGTGCGCTGGCTGCCGCTGCACAGCTCGCCGTAGCCCTCGGCCGCGATCAGGTCGAAGTTCCGCAGCAGACCGGGGTCGTCCGGGCTCTCGCGGTCGTAGAAGCCGCGGGAGCCCTTCGGGTAGTCGGTGACGAAGAACGGCCGGTCGCGCCGGGAGGAGAGCAACGCCTCGCCGGCCCAGTCCAGTTCGGCGTCCGGGCTCTGCGGGTGGCCGAGCTCCTGGAGTTCGGCCACCGCCCCGGCGTGCCGCATCCGGCCGAACGAGCCCTTCAGCAGTTCCGTGAACGCGTCGGTGTCCCGGCCGAGTTCGGCGAAGTCCTTCGGCAGCTCGCGGACCGCGCTGCCCACCATGTGCACCACCAGCTCCTCGACGAGCCGGACGGCGTCGTCCCGGCTCGCGCCGGCCACCTCCACGTCCAGCTGGTGGAACTCGGCCAGGTGGCGGCCGGTCCCGGCGGTCTCCAACGGCTCCAACCGGACGTTCGGCGCGATGCAGAAGATCTTGTCGAAGGCCAGCAGCGAGGCCTGCTTGTAGAGGATGGCGCTGGTCATCAGCTTGTAGCGGTGGCCGTAGAAGTCGATGTCGACCTGCTTCGAGCCGCGCGAGCCCGGGTCGGTGACCGGGCCGATGATCGGCGGGAGCAGCTCGGTGAAGCCCTGAGCCCTCAGGAACTCGCGCGCGGCGGTCAGGAGTTGGTACTGGATCCGGAGCGCGCTGCGGGTGGCCGGGGAGGTCAGGTGCCGCCCGGGGTCGACCGGCCCGGAGGCCGCGGAGGGGGCGGGGGAGGAGGAGGTGGCGGAGGTGGATGGCCCGTGGTCGGTCATGGCGAGGTGAGTCCCAACTCTCGTCGTGCGGCGGGTGTGCGGGGCGTTTCGGGGGTCGTGCCGCCGGAGCGCGCGACGGCACCGGCGGCGGCGCGGGCGTCGTACGTCCGCTGGACGTGGGAGAGCGCGGTGAGCAGCTCGGCCGAGCCGAGGATCGGCGGACGCGGCCCGCCCGACAGGCCGGCGATCGGCATCGATCCCACACCCGACCAGGACAGCCGGCCGTCCGGACCGAGCGAACTGCGGGCCCGGCCGGCGTTGTCGGGGTGCAGGCAGTACGGAACGTCCAGGTAGCCGGCGGCGAAGGCCCGGACCAGCGCGCGCCCGACATCGGTGTCCAGCTCCAGCACGGCGCCGATCAGCGCCCGCGCCTCCGCCTCGATCCCGGTGTCCCGGCCGGCGACCCGCACGGCGGTGCTCGGCGGTGGGGCGGTCAGGCGCAGGCGGGCGCGCTCGTCGGCGGCGGCTGCGGCGGCCGTCTCCAGCGCGGTGACGTTCTCCCCGACCGTCGGGATCCGGTGCGCCTCGGCGGTGGTCTTGACGATCAGACGGGCCGCCCCGGTCCGCACCGCCAGCCGGGCCGCCTCCTCCAGCAGCAGCCGGGCACCGCCCGGCGAGCGCGGGAAGACGCCCATGTAGGCGTAGAGGACGATGTGCCGGTCGACGTCCGGCAGCAGCTCGTCGGCGAGCCGGCCGAGCACCGTGAGCGCCTCCTCGTCCTGCCGCAGGTCGGCCTGCTGGGCGTAGCTGAGCGAGATGCTGCGCAGCCCGTGCTGCCGGAAGAACAGCCCCTCCAGCACGCTCACCGCGATCAGCAGGCTCGGCGGGCAGAGCTGCCCCATCAGACAGCCGCCGAACGTCTCCAGATGCGGCTCGGCGCCGAACTCGCGGATCGAGGCGAGCAGTTCGCAGCTGCGCTGCCAACAGGCCACCGCCTCGTGCAGCGGCGTCCGGCTGTAGGGCAGGCAGTACGAGACGGGGCCGCCCTCGGTGGCGTCCAGACCGACCGCCAGCAGGGCCCGCACGATGTGCTCCGGCATCGCCGAACCGTGCCGGACCTGCACCGGGAAGCCCGCGTCCACGACCCCGCGGAGCACCGCGCGGGTGACGTCCGCCGAGTGGGTGGCGATCGGGTAGCCGTTCAGGCCGACCCCCTCGGCGAGGGCGCGCCGGGCGGCGGCGAGGTCGCCGGTCCGCGTGTAGCTGTCCAGGGTGAGGGTGCCGACCGTGACGGCCGCCGCGTCCCGGGTGGCGAGCAGGCCGTCGCGCATCCGCAGCGGGTCGGCCATGCCCATCCGCGGCTGGACCACCAGGGCGCCGGCCGCCCGGGCCTGGGCCACGAAGGCGCCGAAGCCGGTCACAGCAGCACCCCGATCGACAGCGACCGGAGGTAGGACCGGAACTCCGCCACCGAGCCGCCCTCCTCGAAGACCCCGTCGAACCCGGCGGCCAGCAGAGCCTGTTGCCGGGTCGGGTCCCCCGAGCCGGCGATGCCGAGCTTGCCGCCGATCACGGTCGGCGTGCGGCCCAGCTCCGGGCAGGCCCGCAGGGCGCCGATCACCCGCATGCCGTCGTTGAACCCGTGCCCGTTGACGCTGCTCAGGACGATGAGGTCCGGTTCGGCGCGGCGGCACTCGGCGACCAGCAGCTCGTCCGGCACGCAGGCGCCCAGGTTGGTGACCCGGTGCCCGAGCTCCTCCAGCAGCAACTGGAGGAAGACCAGGTTCCAGGTGTGCGAGTCCGAGGCCATGGTCGTCACGACGACGTCCAGGCCGGCGGCCCGGGCCGTTCCGTGCTGCTTCAGCTGCTCCACGGTGCAAACCTTTGGTGTCGGTAGGTGGTGGGGAGTCCCGGCCGGCGGTCGCGGGTGTCCGGGGCGGTGCGCCTCCGGGGAGGGCTCGGCCGGTTCGCCCCGGCGACGCCGGGCCGGACGGCCGTCCGGGCCGACCGGGCCGTCCGGGCCGACCGGGCCGTCCGGGCCGACCGGCCGTGAACAGAACGCTAGGGAGCATCGACCCTCAGGACCGGCAGCTCGCCCGGCAAGAGACGGGCAGTATCGCCCCGCGCCGCACGTCGCGTCCGGCGCCCGACGGCGTCCCACGGGCGGCGGCCGGTGGGCGCCGGCCGGTGGGCGGCGGCCGGTGGGCGGCGGCCGGTGGGCGGCGGCCTGCCGGAAGGCGGCGCGGCCCGACCGGTCAACCCGCCGTCGCCAGCACCGGGTACGCGGCGCCGAAGAGTCTGCGGCAGAGGTTCAGCACGGTGAACCGGACGCCCTCACGGGCCTGGACGCTCCGGATCAGCCCGCTCGCCAGCAGCTCGTGCACCGCCGCGAAGCACTCCTGCGGCGGCCGGCCGGTGAGCTGGACGGCGTCCTCCCCCGACCAGTCCCCCGGCTCCGCCGCCAGCCGCTCCAGGAGGTCCCGCTGGCCGAGCGTCAGCCGTTCCAGTGCCGCGCCCAGCGCCGCCCCGACGTCACCGCGCCCGCCGTACCCGGCGGGCGGCGGCGCCAGGTGGAACGGCCCGTCCGCCAGCCGTGCCACCAGCTGGCGCGGCGAGAGCACCGTCGACCAGCCGGCCGCCAGTTCCAGGGCGCCGGGCAGGCCGTCGAGCTGGCGGCAGAGCGCGGCCACCGCGGGCGCCTCGTCGCGCTCCAGCCGGTAGCCGGGGCGCAGCCGCCGCAGGTGCGAGAGGAGCAGCCGGACGGCGCCGACCTCGGCCAGCGCGACCGGGTCGTGGTCGAGTTCGGGCCCGGGGGTGGGCAGCGGGGCGAGCGGGATCACCTGGCCGCCCGGCAGCGGCTGCGGCACCCTGGCGGTGATCAGCACCCGCAGGCCGGGGCAGTGCTGGAACAGCTCGTCCAGCAGGACGGCGTCCACCCCGGCGTCGGCACCGTCCAGCACCAGCAGCGTGGGACGGTCGCCGATGGCCCCGGCGAGGTCGGCGCGGCGTTCGGTCCCGGCGGCCGGGAGCCGGGCGCAGTCGAGCCACCGCACCGACCAGTGGGCCGTGAGGTGCAGCCGGCGGGCCACCTCCAGGACCAGCCGGGTCTTGCCGACCCCGCCGAGACCGGCCACGGTGACCAGCCGGTCACCGTGCACGGCGAGGGCGTCGGCAAGCACCTCCACCTCCAGCTCGCGGCCGACGATCGCGCCGCGGGCGACCGGCGGTGCGGTCGGTTCCTCCCGGGGCTCCTCGGCGAGCGTCTGGCGGCGCGCGGCCGCCTCGAAGGCCGTCCGGTGGCGGCCCTCCAGCCGCAGCGCGTCGGCCAGCAGCCGGACCGTCTCCTGCCGGGGGCGCTGTACCCGGCCGCTCTCCATGTCCCGGATCGCCCGGACGCTCAGGGTCGCGTGGTCGGCGAGCACCTGCTGGGTCAGGCCGACCCGCTCGCGCCGGATCCTGAGGACCTCTCCGAAGCCCGCCGTCGACTGCAGCGACTGACCGCCGTCCATGCCTCGTCCGCCTTCCGTGGGGTGACCGACTACCGGGGACCGGCGGTCCGCACGGCCGCCGGGCACGCCGGGGGCGGCGCCGACCGGACCGGCCGTCGAACCGTGTTCCCCCCTGGCGCCGATGCTCCACGGCGCGGTTCTACGGCCGATCAACGGCCGATCACCGCATGTTCACAAGACGTCCGCATCGCCCACGAACCCTCCGGGGGCCGGGTCCCCGGACCGTGGCGCGCCGCGCGGACCGACGCGACCGGCCCGGCCGGACCGCGGCGGGAGGCTGCGGCGGGCGCGGCCCGCCCGAACGCGCCCGTCCGAGACGGCGTCAGGTACCGCGGGGCGCGTGCCGCCGACGGCCGGACGGCGCCCGCCCGGTCACCGGGAGAGCGAGGCCAGACTGAGCAGGAGGTGCGCGGACTCGGGGTGCTGGAAGTCCGAGTGCGCACCGGCCGGCGCCAGCCGGCGGCCCGCCCGGCTGCCCCGGTACACCTCACCGGCGTCGATGTTGACAATCGGGTGGTCGAGCGCCTGCCGCGGATAGGGCGTACTCGTCGCCCGCAGCCGCTCGGAGTACTGCGCGACCGGCGCCGACCCCGTCCCGGAGTGCCCGATCCCCGGCCGGCCCTCGGCCCGCAGGTGCCAGAAGCCGGTCGCCCGGTCCCAGCGCGAGTGGGTGAGCACCACCGGCCCGCGCAGGGGCGCCCCCGACCGGCCCGCTGCGGCGAAGAGGCGCGGGAACAGCCGGTCGAAGGCGTCCCGCGGCGCCGCCATCTGGAAGATCAGCGCGCTGTCCGCCGTGAACGGCCGCGCCGGATCGGCCTTCCCGCTCCAGCCCAGCACCTGCGGCCCGGCGGCGGGCCGCTCCGCCGCCCACTGGACGGCCTCGCAGAGGAACCGGCCGCCGAAGGAGTGCCCGACCAGGTGCAGGTACTGCCCCGACCGGTTGGCCAGGACCGCCGGATCGGCCGGGTTCCCCCGCCCCGCGTCCAGGTACCCGAGCAGGTGACCGATCACGTAGCCCGCCTGTCCCCGGCCGGGCCCGCTCATGGCGTGCGCGCGGTCGCGGATCCGCCGGTAGCCGCCGAGCGACGGCACGCTCGACGACGGCCAGCGCACCACCACGCACCACGGCCGGTACCCGCGCGCCAGTCCCGGGTACGCCTCCGGCGCCCGGCCGCGCAACCCGGCCGCCCGTTCGACCAGTCCGGCCGCGGTTCGGGTCGCCGCCGACCGGCCGGTGTTCCAGCCGTGCACGTACACGTAGATGTCGGTCGCCCGTGCGGGCACCCGCAGATACCGGGCCAGGTGCTCGGCGACCCGTGACTCGGGCACCGGCGTCCGCGTCCCGGGGACGAGCAGCCGGCCCCGCTCGTCGAGGTCCACCACGGCGGGGGCAGTCATGTCGTGAGCTCCAGGATGCTGTCGATACCGCAGTGCAGGGAGTAGGTGAGCGCGAGCGGATTGCCGTAGTCGTCGACGAACCGCCGGGCCAGTTCCCGGGTGATCTCCCCCGCGGTGAACTCGCCGGTGAGGTACAGGTCGAGGAAGGCGAAGGCGTACTCGGCGGCGAACACCTGCGGGATCTCGATCTGCGGTCCGAGCACCCCCCTCGCCCCCAGTTCCACCAGGGCCCGGCCCAGGTGCTCCAGCTCGGCCGCCGCCGACTGCCCGGCGTGGCAGGCGTTGAGCAGCACGAACGGCCGGAACAGCGCCTCCGGTTCGTCGAGGTGCGCGCGCCGCTGACGGCGCACCAGGTCGGCGTCGATGTCCCGGGTGTCGGAGAGCCGGACGGCGAGCTGGGCGAACGGGGTGCCGTTGTCGACGAACTGGCCGTGGCACCAGAAGTACATCAGGTCCTCGTCCAGGACCGCACCGGCGAGCGCCTCCAGGAAGCGGGCCGACTCGGTGCGCACGGTCAGCTCGGTCCGCTCCTCCAGCAGCTTCCGGACCTCCGGCGCCCGGCCGACCGACTCCAGCGTGGCATCGGTGTTGAGGCTGGTCACCGCCCGGGCGCGGGTCGGGTGGGCGACCTGGATGCGCTGGTAGGACGAACCGGTCTGCTCGACCTGGTGCCGGTGGCCGAGGAAGTCCTTCCAGGGCTCGCCCGGGCCGCTGTCCACCGCCATCATGGGCCAGGGCAGGTGGAGGTCCGAGTCGAAGCTGACCCGCAGCGGCCCCTCCTCGGTGAGCGCGCCGACGAGGAACGCCCTGAACTCGGCGAGGTTCCGGTCCGGTCCCTCCAGCATCGTCTCCAGGAGGTAGCGGCCCTCCTCCGCGAGCTCCGTCATGCGGTTCTCGGCCAGCTTCACCTGGTCGGACAGGTCGACGGCCGACGCGAACGGGTACGCCAGGGGCATCCCGTCCTCGTCCGTCGTCTGGTAGTTGACCAACTGGTCCCGCCAGGCCGCCCGCAACCGGGCCGCCCTCTGCAGCAACCGGGTGGCCGGGACGTCCAGGAAGGCGTGATGGCCCCGGGTCAGCGGCGAGCGCTCGCCCGGCCGGTTGGCGGACATGTGCAGGAGGTCGGCGGTGCCGTGCCGCCGCAGCGACACCTCCAGGTCCAGCGGCTCCGGGCCGCGCGGACCCGGCCGGTACCCCGGATCGCCCCGGTCCGGCAGCAGCGGCTCCGGGCCGCGCGGACCCGGCCGGTACCCCGGGCCGCCCTGGCTCGGCAGCAACGTGAAGTCGGCAGAGGGGTTCTGCCGGATCTGGACGACGAGATCCCGGGGCACGGGCTACTCCTGCTCCTCTTCCTGGACGGTGACGGCGGGGGTGACGTCGACGGCGGTCTCCAGGTCCTGGAGGGCGACGCCGTAGCCCCGGTCGTAGACGGTGATCCGGATCCGGTGCCGGCCGGACGCGGCCGGTGTCAGGGCGAACTCGGCGGGCGGACCGGCCGGGTCGTAGACGGTGACCGGCGGGTCGATCACCGCGTCCGAGGCGACGGCCGCGACCAGGTGCAGCTCCGGCAGCCCCGGCGCCCCGCCGGGGTCGGCGGGGTCGGTGGGCTCCGCGCGGTCGGCGGGGTCTGCGGGCGCGGCCCCGGACGGATCCACGTCCGGCTCGAACCGCAGCTCCAGCCGGGCCGGGACGCCCACCGCGGGCTCGTCGAGCAGGGTGATCCGGGGCCGCCAGGCGACCCGGGCGGCCGGTACGCCGACCGGACC
>NZ_JBHXKE010000114.1:0-29140 GCF_042722765.1 Kitasatospora sp. NPDC058406 | reverse complement strand
AGCAGGCGGGCAGGCCGGCGCTGATGCCGGTGGCGAGGACGAGGCCGAAGATCAGGAGGCGGGGTCCGAGCGGTCCGTCGTGGATCGGCCGGCAGACGAGGGCGGCGGTGAGGGTGCTGAGGGCGGGGACGCCGAGGGCGGTGGCGACGAGCGCGGGGGCCCGGTTCACGCCGGGTCGTCGGCGCGCGGCCTGCTGGGCTGCTGGACGCTGAGGTAGCGGGGTTCGGGCAGGGGTCGGACGAGTTCGGGCCTGGTGGTCCACTCGCAGCCGCCGCCCTCGTGGCGGAGGTAGGCGAGGCCGCCGAGGGTGTCCATGTAGACGCCTTCGAGCACCCCACCGGCGGGGACACGGCACCCGAAGTCACGGACCACCTCCCCGACGACGGGGGTGTACACGGGCATGCGGGGGCAATTGGGCATGGGGGCTCCACTGGTCGCACTGAGCTGCTTGACCATTACGTTCCGTGTTTATGATGGCCTGGATGGGTGCACACTCAGCCCCGAGAGCGCAACTTGATTCCTTGATCCACAAGTTGGTGGGGCATGGTCAACCGCAAGGAACTTGATCCGACGTCCGGTCCGTGGGCCCCGTTCGGATTGCAACTTCGCAGGTCGCGTGAGGTGAAGAAGCTCACGCAGGCGCGCCTGGCGAAGCTGGTCGGATTCGATCCCTCCTACGTCTCCTACGCCGAACTTGCATCGCGCGAGCCGCCGAGCGAGAAGTTCGCGCGCAGGGCGGACGAGGTCCTGGAGACCGGTGGCACCCTGCTGCTGATGTGGCTGCAGAACAAGAACTCCGGTTTGCTGGAGGGATTCCCCGTCTTCGCGAGGCATGAGGCGAAGGCGGCTGAGATACGGATCTTCGAATCAGGCGTCGTGCCCGGGCTCTTCCAGACCGAGGCATACGCGAGGTCCATCGCACTCGCCGATGTCCGCCGCGGCACTATCACGAGCCAACAGGCCGAGGAGCGAGTGACGTTCCTACTTGCACGTCAGCAACTGCTGAATCGAGCCCAGCCGCCACTCATCCATGCGGTTCTGGACGAAAGCTGCCTGCGTCGCCAGGTCGGTGGAGTAGCGATCATGGAGGAGCAGTTCGCCTTGCTGGAAGCGCAGTTCGAGTCGAGCCACGTCATCCTCCAGATCGCCCCATTTGCCATGGGCGAACACAGGCCGTTTGCTCTACCGATGGTGCTGCTTACGCTTCCCGACCGATCCTTGCTCGGGTATTCGGAGTCGGAAGGGCGGAGCCATCTTGAACACGATTCCGCCATGCTGGGTGCTTGGAGGAGACACTACGATCGATTGCAAGTGGGAGCGCTGGCCGAGACAGTGACTTCCGATTGGTTTCGCGCTGCTCGGGAGGGAAATGCATGTCCGAGATCAACTTGGCCCGTGCCGCGTGGGTGAAGTCCAGCTACAGCCAACAGGGCGGCAACTGCGTTGAGGTGGAGCTCGGTTCGTCCGGTATCGTCCCCGTCCGTGACTCCAAGGACCCATCCGGCCCTGCCCTCGTCTTCCCTGACGAGGGGTGGCGCTCCTTCGTCACTGCCCTCCAGGCTGGCGAATTTGGTGAGGGTTGATCGCCATTGCCCGATGGCCCTGACCGTTCGCCGGTCAGGGCCATCGTCGTTCATCGGCCGGTTCTGGGATTCACCTGGTCGTTCGGCGCGCGTACCGTGAGCGGTGCTGGTACCAACTCCCGTGTGGAAGGGCTCTCGGATGACGCGTGTCGACCTCACGACTGCCTGGTGGTACAGGAGCACGTACAGCGGCAATGGCGGCAACTGCGTCGAGATCGCCCCCGGCTTCCGCGACCTCGTCCCTGTCCGTGACTCCAAGGACCCCCAGGGTCCGGTACTCCTCCTGTCGGCCGATGCCTTCGCGGCCTTCGTCGCCGCTGTCCAGGCCGGCGAGTTCGGTGAGGGCTGACCGACCCAGAACCCGGGAGGCCCTGCTACGCCCGGACCGGGCGGAGCAGGGCCTCCTACTTCTCCTCCTCCGGCGGGGGCGGCACGCCCGCGCGCCAGCGGGCCAGGGCGGTCGCGCCCTCCGCGAGCGGGGTGGGCCGCTTCCCGGGGGCGCTCACCGGGCGGCCAGCGCGTGCTGGATGTCCGCCAGCGACCGGTTCTTGGTCTCCGGCACCTTCCGTGCCACGAACAGCACCGCCCCGAGCGACACCGCCGCGAAGAACCAGAACACCCAGCGCTCACCGATCGCATCGGCCGTCGGCAGGAAGGCCTGGCCGACCACGAAGTTGGCGGCCCAGTTGACCAGTGCGCACAGGCCCGTCCCCCGGGCCCGCGACTCGGGCGGGAAGATCTCGGCGGCCAGGATCCAGAACACCGGCCCCAGCCCGATCGCGAACGCCCCCACGTACGACGTCATCGCGACCAGGGCGACCGCGTCGGCGACCGGCCCCGGCTGCTGCGGCCCGAGGGCCACGCCCAGCGCCACCAGCGAGACCGCCATGCCGCCCAGCGACCAGAGCAGCAGCGGGCGTCGCCCGACGCGGTCGATCAGCGGGATCGCGGCGATCGTGAGCACCACGTTCACCGTGCCGATCGCCACCGAGTAGCCGATCGAGTCGGTGGCCGGAAGCCCGGCCCGGGCCATGATGCTCGGCGCGTAGTAGATGATCGAGTTGATTCCGCCGAACTGCTGCACCGCCGCCAGCGTCACCCCGATGACCAGCGCGGCCCGCGCCCCCGGGGTGGTGAGCAGGGCGCGCGGCCGCTCGGTCCGCGCCGTCCGGGTGCGGCCGTCCAGCCAGGCGGGCGTCTCCGGGATGAACAGCGTCCCGATCAGCATCGCCACGGACGGCACCAGCCCGACCGCGAACATGGCCCGCCAGTCGGCGGCGTCCGCGAAGGCCAGGTTGACCAGGTACGACACCAGGATCCCCACGGTCAGCAGGATCTGGTTGACCGTGATCATCCGCCCCCGCAGCCTCGGCGGTGCGATCTCCGCCAGGTAGAGCGGCACGACCGTCGAAGCGCTGCCGACCGCGAGGCCGAGGACGGCCCGGGCGGCCAGCAGGGTCCAGAAGTCGGGGGCCAGGGTGGCGAGCAGCAGCCCGACGGTGAACGTGGCGGCGACGCCGATCAGCACCTTCCTGCGGCCGAAGCGGTCGGCCGGCCGGGCGCCGGCCAGCGCACCGACCGCCGCGCCGAGCAGCAGCGCGGAGATGACCGCGCCCTCCTGGAACGCGTTCAGCGCGAGCTGGTCCTTGAGGAACAGCAGCGCACCGGAGATGACGCCGGTGTCGAAGCCGAACAGCAGGCCGCCGAGCGCCACCACGCCGGTGGCGAGGGCCATACGGGGCACGGGTGGTGGCGCGACGTCGGGCGCGGCGGGCGGTGCGACGTCCAGGTGGAGCTGCGGTGCCATGAGCGGGTTCCCCTCCTGGGGCGGGTCGGGCCGGGGGCAGTGGGGCCGGGGCAGTGGGGCCGGACGTGATCGACCGGCTAGTGGTGGGCGTGGGAGGCGTCGAGCTCGTGCAGGACGGACTCGTGCCGGATGTCGAACCACCGCAGGTAGGCGACCAGCCGCTCGGTGAAGGCGTGCGCCTCCGCCTCCTCGCGCCGGCTCTGCGGGGCCCGCGCGGGGAGCGGCCCGTCGATCGACTCCAGGGCCGGGGTGCACAGTTCGACCGTGTCGCCGGGCGCGGCGAGCCCGTCCAGGTAGTCGGCGGTCCGGTGGCCGGGGACGCCGTGGTAGAGCTGCGTCCAGACCAGTTGTTGCGGTCGGGCGCCGGCCGCGGTGAGGGCGCGCCAGCGGGCGGAGGCGTCGGGGTCGTGGGCGTCGGCGTGGATCCGGCGGGCCAGCCGGGCGGTGGCGGTTCCGGCCATCCCGCGCAGGGCCTTGGCCTCGTGACTGCCGGCCCGGTCGAGCAGGGCGTCGATCTCGACGTCGATGCCGCCGACGCCGAAGGCCGCGACGGAGCCGAGGGTGGTGAGGTCGAGGCCGCGCCAGCGGGCGAGTTCGAGCCCGTCGAGGTGGGCCCGGACGGCCTGCCGGTAGCGGGTGACGGAGTGCACCGGGCCGAGCCGGACGCCGATGCCCTCGCCGAGCAGCGGGGTCAGGGCGGCGACGCCCGCGTCGGAGGCCGGCAGGGCGGCCAGCAGGTTGGGCCGCGCGACGGTGGCGGCCAGCCGGCGAGCGGCGTGCAGTTGGGCGGTGGCGGCGCGGGTGCGGGCGGCGACCGGTACGGAGACCAGTCCGTCGCGTCCCTCGCTGCGCTTGTACGCGGGGAGCAACACGTCGCACAGCAGGCGGAGTTCATTCTCCGGGACCGGTCCGGTGAGGGCGACGGAGGTGATCCGGCCGGCTTCGGCGAGGCGGCGGATCCGGTCGTGGCCGGCGGCGCCGGACGGGGTGTGCTGGTACCAGACGCCGAGGCCGGTGGCGGTGCGTACCGGGGGGCGCTCCAGGGTGCCGATCATGCGGGGACGGTCCTTTCCGGGTCGAGGGGGCGGGGGTGCGGAGTGGGTGGCACGGTTCCGGGAGCGGGTGGAGGGGAGGGGGCGGGGCGACCGGCGGGGTCGGCGGGCCGCAGCCGCGCGCTGGCCGCCACCGCGACCAGGGCGGCCAGGCAGATCGCGGCGGCGAGCGGGACCACCGGCCCGACCCCGTGCGCGGTGACCGTCCGGCCGCCGAGCGCGGCCCCTGCGGCGATTCCGGCGTTGGCCGCCGAGACACCCAGGGTGGCCGCGAAGTCACCGCCGGAGCTGGCGAGTTCGACGATCCGGGACTGCAGGGCCGGGACCAGACCGAAGCCGACCAGGCCCCAGCACGCGACGATCACCGCGGCGGCGGCCCCGGACCGGCCGAACAGGTGCAGCGCGAGCAGTGCGGCGGCGAGTCCGGCGCAGCCCAGGGTGAGCGTGCCGGCGGCCCGGCGGTCGGCCAGCCGGCCGCCGGCGAAGGTGCCGACGGCGCTGGCCGCGCCGAAGGCGAGCAGGTACGCGCCGACCAGCCCGCCGGTGACGCCGGTGACGCCCTCCAGGTAGCCGGCCAGGTACGTGTACGCGGTGAACTGGCCGGTGAACAGCACCACGGCGATGCCCAGCACGGCGAGGACCGGGCCGGACAGCGCGCCCCGGAGCTGTCCGGCCAGGCTGGCCGCCCCCATGGCCGCGGTCGGCGGGACGGTCCGCCGGACGGCCAGCAGGGCGAGTACCCCGAGCACGGTGACGGCGGCGAGTGCGGCGCGCCAGCCGAGCCACTGCCCGGCCAGCGTGCCGAGCGGCACGCCGAGCACGGTGGCGACCGAGATGCCGCCGAAGACCAGCGAGATGGCCCGCCCCTGGCGGCCGGGGCCGGCCAGGGCGACGGCCACGCTGGTGGCGGCGCCGACGATCACCCCGTGGGCGAGCCCGGCCGCGCAGCGGGCGGCCAGCAGGACGGCGACGTTCCCGGCGGCGGCCCCGCCGGCGCTCGCCGCCACGTAGGCGGCGAGCGCGCCGAGCAACAGGGTGCGGCGCGGCAGCCGGAGGGTCAGTGCGGTGAGGGCCGGCCCGCCGAGGGAGATGCCCAGGGCGTAGCCGGTGACCAGCAGGCCGACCGTGCCCAGTCCGGTCCCCAAACCGTCGGCGATCGGGCCGAGGATTCCGACGACGACGAACTCCGACGTGCCGACGACGAAGGCGGTGAGCGCCAGGGCGAGGAACGCCGGGCGCTTCGCCGGGTGATTCACCGGGTGATTCACCTGCCGCGCGACCCGATCCTTTTCCGGAAAGTCCTTCGGAAAAGCCGCCGAAGGACTTTCCGGGAAATTCTGCGGGCCGTCGGCCGTTCTGGTCTCCCTGCTGTCCGGCATGGCCGTCAGCTCTCCGGCCAGTATTCGGAGGGGAGGTAGAGGCGGGTTTCGGTGGCCTGTTCGTACGGCATTCCGGAGGGCATGTTGATGAGTTCCATGCTCATGCCCCAGGGGGTGGTGAAGTAGACCCAGCGGTCGCCCTTGATCGGACCGTCCTCGATGGTCTCGGGCTCGCCGAGGATGGTGACGCCGGGGTGCTTGCGCAGGTAGTCGGCGGCCTTGTCGACGTCGTCGACGTAGATCGCGAAGTGGTGGCCGCCGATGTCGCTGTTGCGCGGCTGCTCGCGGTCCTGCTCGGGGGCGGTGTACTCGAAGAGCTCCAGGTTGGCGTTGGGGCCGAGGCGGAGCATGGCGATGTTCGCGGAGGCCCGCGGGTCGACGTTCAGCTTGCGGGCCATCCAGTCGGTCTCCGGGTCCTCGACCGGGCCGAGGCGGTAGGCGAGTTCGGCGCCGATGACGTCGACGAAGAAGTCGACGGCCTGCCGGAGGTCGGGCACGGTGTAGGCGATGTGGTGGACCGCCCGGGCGCCCGGAATCTTGGCCATGGGAATCCTCTTTCGTTCGATCCCGTTCCGAGGGATCCCGCCGGTGGGCCCGGCGGGATTTCCCGGCCGGCTGTCCGCAGCCGGCTGATTCGAGAATGGGGCCGACCGGCGGTGGGGGCAACGAGCTCCGGCGGACTTTGTCAAGGTGCCAAACCGGCGCTCCGGGCGTTCACGATTCCGGCCGACTGTGTTCTGCTGTTGGGCCGATCGGGAATTTCTCCCACGTATTCGAGCGGAGCTGGTTCACATGACGATCACGTCCGAGGTTCACGTCGCCGGCCGGGTGGCCCCGGGATTCGAGCGGGTCCGTGCCGAGTTCGAGCGCAACCTGCTCGAACGGGACGATCTGGGCGCCGCGTTCTCGGTCCACCTGGGCCGGGAGACGCTGGTGGACCTCTGGGGCGGGACGGCGGACGCGCGGACCGGCGCCCGCTGGGAGCGGGACACGCTCCAGACGATCTTCTCCGGGAGCAAGGGCATCACCGTCACCGCGCTGCTGAAGCTGGTGGACCGCGGTGCGATCGAGCTGGACCGCCCGGTCTCCCACTACTGGCCCGAGTTCGCGGCGGCCGGCAAGGCCGCGGTGACCGTCCGGGAGGTGGTCACCTTCACCGGTCGGCTGCCCGGCATGTGGGCCCCGGTCAGCCAGGACGACGCCAACGACCCGGTCCTGATGGCGAAGCTGATCGCCGCCCAGGAGCTGGAGAGCGACCCGCGCGCCGACGGCATCCTGTACGGGCCGCTGTCGGCCGGCTGGATCGTCGGCGAGCTGATCCGCCGGGTGGACGGCCGCCCGCTGGACCGGTTCTTCCGCGAGGAGATCGCCGGGCCGCTGGGGCTCGACATCCACTACGGCACCGGCCCGGCCGACTGGCCCCGGCTGGCCCGCACCACCTACGGGACCAACTTCCTGCCCCAGTTCACCGGCTTCTTCCACAGCGACGACCCGCTGACCCGGCGGATCTGGCAGAACCCGCAGCCGTTCCCGGACGACGAAGGCGTCTGGGGCCGTCCGGAGCGCCGGTCCGCGCTGATACCGGCGATCAACGTGAGCGGCACCGCCCGGGCGTTCTCGACGCTGTACGGGATCCTGGCCGAGGACGCCGTCCGCCCGCGGGACGACGCCCCGCTGCTGCTCTCCCGGACGACCATGGACGAGGCGCGCGGCGTGTACGCCCGCAAGACGGACCGGCTGATCGACGTGGTGATGGCGTACGGCGGCGGCGGGTACCGGCTGCGGACGGCCGAGCGGCCCGGCCCGGACGGGGAGACCTTCGGCCATGACGGCGGCGGCGGTTCGGCGAACCAGGCGTGGCCCCGGGTCGGGCTGGGGGTCTCGTACGTGATGAACCGGTTGATCGCGCTGGGGCCGGACGACAAGCGGGCCGGCTCGCTGCTCAAGGCGCTGGCGGCGGACGTGACCGATCTGGGGCTGATGCCCGAGGGCCGGTCCTGAGACCCGCCGGGGAAGCCGTCGACGGCAGTGACGGCGGCGACGTTGCTGATGGCAGCGGGCCCGGCCGGACAGGCGGAAACGGCAAGGGCCCCCACGGGGGTCGGGGGCCCTTGCCGGTCGGGTGGCCCACCCGGCGGAGCACGCCGCCGGGTGGGCCGGTCATCGCACCGCGGTCACCACACCGCGGTCACGCCGCGGACGTCACGCCGCGGACGCGGCCTCCGCCTCGGCAGCCTCGGCGGCCTTGGCCGCCTCCGCGGCGGCGATGCCGTCCAGGCGGGCGTACTGCTCGGGGGTCAGCTCGACGGCCAGCGCGCCCAGGTTCTCCGCGAGGTGCTTCTCGGAGGTGGTGCCCGGGATGGGCAGGATGTTGGGCGAGCGGTGCAGCAGCCAGGCGAGCGCCGTCTGGGCCGGGGTGGCGCCGATCTCGCGGGCGACCTCGGAGACCGGGCTGTCCTCGCCCGCGTGGCCGCCGATGGCGATCGGGAAGAACGGCAGGAACGCGATGCCGCGCTCGGCGGTGAAGTCGACCACCGCGTCGTGCTGGCGGGTGGCCAGGTTGTACCAGTTCTGCACGGAGGCGATCGGGGCGATCTCCAGGGCCTGCTCCAGCTCGTCGACGGTGACCTCGGAGAGCCCGATGTGCCGGACCTTGCCCTCGTCCTGGAGCTGCTTGAGCGCGCCGATCTGGTCGGCCAGCGGCACCTCGGGGTCGATCCGGTGCAACTGGAGCAGGTCGATCCGCTCGACCTGGAGCCGGCGCAGGCTCAGCTCGGCCTGCTGGCGGAGGTAGGCCGGGTGGCCGACCGGGACCCACTCGGAGGGGCTCGGGCGGGTCATGCCGACCTTGGTGGCGACCACGACGTCCTGGGCGTACGGGTGCAGGGCCTCGGCGACCAGCTCCTCGCCGGCGCCGAGGGCGTAGGAGTCGGCGGTGTCGATCAGCTGGACGCCGTGCTCGACGGCGGCGCGCAGCACACCGAGGGCGGCGGCGCGCGGGGTCGGGCCGTGCCAGACGATCGCCTCGGTCGGCTTGATGTCCGGGGTGTCGGCGAGGCGCATGGTGCCGTAGCCGATCCGGCGGACCGTCAGGTCGCCTCCGACGGCGAAGGACTGGCGGTCGATCTGGGTGGTGATCTCGGTGTTCGTCACGCTGGTCACGGTACAATCTCCCATTCGTGTGAGATTCAAGTGGTTGTGAGGGGTGTCACATGCGGATCGGTGAGCTGGCGGCGCTGACCGGGGTCAGCGTCCGCCTGTTGCGGTACTACGAGGAGCAGGGCCTGCTGGAGACCCACCGCCGCGAGGGCGGCCACCGCCGGTACGGGGAGGAGGCGCCGGCGGTGGTCCGGAACATCCGGGCCCTGCTGGGGGCGGGGCTCTCCACCGGGGCCATCCGGGACGTGCTGCCCTGCGTGAGCGGCGACGGCTCGGTGGCGCCCTGCATGCTGGAGGTGCTGGAGCACCGGCTGGACCTGCTGGACCGGCAGATGCTGTCGCTCGGGGCGAGCCGGGCCGCGTTGGCGGGGATCGTCGCGGCGGCCCGGCGGGAGGCGGCGGAACCGGTACCGGTGTAGCGCCCCGCCCCGGTGCCCGTTACTCGGCCGCCGCGGTGGCGGCCGGTGCGGTCCCGGCGGTTCCGGCGGTTCCGGCGGGTACGGCGGTTCCGGCGGGCGCGGTGGCCGCGGTGGTCGCCGCCCGGGGAGCCGACGGAGGAACCGGCCGGGTATCGGGCCGGGTAGCGGGCCGGGACCGACCCCATCGACGCATCACCGGCACCTCGACCAGGCGGTACAGCGCCCAGCCGAAGACGATGCTCAGCGCCAGGGTGATCCCCATGACCCCCAGGGCACCGGGGGTGTCCCAGGTGTTCGCGCCGGCCGATCCGGTCGCAGCGAGGCCCAGCGGTCCGTACTGGATGACCAGGAAGTGGACCATGTAGAAGGCGAAGGAGACCTCGCCGAGCCAGACCATGGTCCGGCCGGCGAACGGTGTCCCGAGCCCCGCGGCGTCCTTGACGGCGACCGCGGCGATCAGCAGCGCGACCGGCAGGGCGGTCGGGGCGGCCATGCCCCAGGCGTCCGGCAGCGTGATCATCAGTGCGTAGCCGGCGGCGACGAGCAGGACCGTCACCGGCCAGCCGATCGCCACCCACCGCCCGGTCCGGACGATCCGTGCCAGCAGGATGCCGAGCACGAACTCCGGCAGCCGGGAGGCCGGGAGGAAGTAGACGAACCAGTACCGCCAGAAGGAGAGCGGCTGCCAGGGCGAGTTCGGGCTCCCCGGGAGCAGCTGGGCGAGCAGCGGCAGGGCGAACAGCGCCGCCGTCACCAGGCCCACCCAGAGCCAGAGCCGCTCCGGCCGGATGCGCTTCACCAGCGGCAGGATCACCGGGAAGCTCAGGTAGAACAGCACCTCGCAGGCGAGCGACCAGCTCGGGCCGTTCGTCCCGCCGATCACCTCCAGGGAGGGGATCCAGCTCTGCAGCAGCAGCAGCGAGGGGACCGTCCCGGCGGTGGTCAGCTCGGCGCCGGCCCGGGCCATCAGCAGCAGCCCGACCAGCCAGGTGACGGCGTGGTTGGGGTACAGCTTGAAGAGCCGGCGGCGGTAGAAGGCGGCGGGGCGGTCGCCGTCCCGGGCCGACCAGGTGAGCACGAAGCCGCTCAGGACGAAGAAGAACCCGACGCCGAGGAAGCCCGCCCGGCTGAGGTACGTCGACATGAAGTCGTTCAGGCCGGGCCGGTCGAACGGCTTGGCGACCGACACGTGGGTCAGGAAGACCAGCAGTGCGGCGATCCACCGCATGCCGGTCAGCGACGGCAGGCGGGAGAGTGCCTCCCTGGTGGGCGCGCTCACCGGGTGCTCCCGGGGAGCCGGATCGACTGGCGGTGGCGGAAGAAGTCCTTCGGGTCGTACTGCTGCTTGATCCGCTGCAGCCTCGGGTAGTTGTCCTTGTAGTAGAGCGCGCTCCACGGGACGTTCGAGGTGTTCTGCTCCGGGTCGCTCAGGTCGCGGTCCGCGTAGTTGACGTAGCAGCCGTCGGTGACCCGGTTGGAGACCGGGACGCCGCCGGTGTCGCCGTACACCTCGCGGTAGAACTCCTGCAGCCAGGCCATGTTGGGGGCGTCGTCGGCCGGCGCCGTCCAGTAGGTCTGGTACAGCAGCTTGAAGATCGCGTCCCGCTGCGGCAGTGCGGTGGCGCCGGAGGCGACGCTGTTGATCCGGCCGCCGAAGGAGATCACGGCGACGCCGCCGCGCGGGTTGGTGTAGTCGGTGCGGGTCAGGTGCTTCCAGACGGCCGCGATCTGGTTCTCGGGGAAGCCGCGGCGCATGTACGCCGACTTGTGGCCGGCCCGCAGCTGCGGGTTGGTCTGGGTCGCGTCCATGGTGCCGATGTACTTGACCGCCTTCAGCCACGGCAGCCGGACCACGTCGCCCTGGTGGGGCACACCGAGGGCGGTGCTCAGGCCCTGGACGAAGTCGTCGGCGCGCTGCTCGGCCTGCGGCACGTCGCCGTTGACCTGGAGCAGCAGGACCAGGCTGCCGGAGACCTTGTGGTTGAGGAAGAGCCAGCTGGTCAGGCCGTTGTACACCGAGTCGGGGGCGCTGTTCTGCTCGAACCAGGTGCCGTAGTGGCGCACCATCTCGGTGAAGCCGCGCTGGGTGATGTTCTCCCAGGACCAGCTCGGGATGGCGATCAGCACCTCGGCCGGCGGCTTGGGCAGCAGGTCCGACGGGTTGGTGCCGGTGGCACCCGGCGAGCGGAACCAGTACCGGGTGACCACGCCGAAGTTGCCGCCGCCACCGCCGGTGTGGGCCCACCAGAGGTCGCGGTGCGGGTCGTTCGGCTCGCGGGTCGCGACGACCGCCCGGGCCCGGCCGTTGGCGTCGAGGGTGACGACCTCGATCGCGTACAGGTGGTCGACCACCAGGCCGTGCTTGCGGGACAGGTTGCCGTAGCCGCCGCCCTGGACGTGCCCGCCGACACCGACCGCGTAGCAGACGCCGCCCGGAACGGTGACCCCCCAGCCCTCGTACAGGGTCTGGTAGACCTTCAGCAGGGTGGCGCCCGCCTCGACCTCGAACGCCCGGCGGCCGGGGTCGTAGCCGACCGCGTCCATGAGGTTCATGTCGACGACGATCTCGACCTCGGGGTTGTAGACGAAGTCCTCGTAGCAGTGCCCGCCGCCCCGGACGGTGAGCCGCTGCCGCTTGTCGGCCGCGTCCTGCACCGCCTGCACCACCTGGGCGGTGGTGCGCGGCAGCCGGACGCCCTTCGGCTTGGCCTCCCAGCGCGGGTTGAAGCCGGATATCAGGTCGACGTAGCGCGGGTTCTCGGGGGTGACGCTGATCAGGTCCCCGTTCCGTACCGCTCTGGACGCCCGACCGGTGTCCTCCGCGGCCGCCCCGGCGGCCGGGACGAGCAGCCCGCCGGCCGTGGCGGTGCCGACGGTCGCCCCGGCACCGGCCACGAACGTGCGGCGACTGAGATTTCGCATGGAACTCTTCCCACTTCCTGTCAGTGATGGCGCGGTTCAGTCGAGTTGGGGGATCCGGGGCGGCAGCGCGGCGCTGAGCCGCTGCGGCAGGACGCGGGTGCTCAGCAGCCGCAGTCCGTCCGGGCCGGCCGTCACGGTGATCTCGGATTCGTGCCGGGCGAGCAGCAACGTGCCCTCGGTGAGGGGGAGTTCGTCGAGGCCGTGGGTGGCGGTGCCGGTGCCGGCGACGACGAACAGGGCTTCCTCGACCCCGTCGTGCGGCTCGTGGAGCAGGGTGTCGCCGGGCGGCAGCCGCCAAAGGTCGACCGTCTCGGTCTCGCTGTGCAGCATGCCCCGGCGGGCCAGGCAGGACCAGGTCCGTTCCCGCGACCCGGTCGCGGCCGGAGCGCAGTCCACCGGGCGCAGCGCGCGGCTGACGATCATCGCGCGGCCCGCCCCGGTACCGCGAGCTCGGCGTGGAAGAACTCCAGGCCTCCCTCGTGGGCCGTGATCACCGCGTCCACCCCGAACGGCAGGGTCACCGCCGTGCCCGCCGCGATCTCCACCTCCGTGGAGCCGGCCGTGGCGGTGCCGGAGCCGGTCAGCACGAAGACGGTGTGCTCGCCGGCGTGCGAGCTGTACGCGGCGGAGTTGCCGGCCGCCAGCTCCCGGATCTCCACCAGGCGCAGCGGGCCGGTGAAGACGCCGGCCGGGTCGACCGCCCTCTCCTCCCGCAGGTCGTGCAGCCGCATGGTCTCGGTCTTCCTCTCGCTCGGACGGGTGGTCGTGGGGTCGGGCGCCGGCCCGTGCAGGACGGCGGACGTGGCCGGGGACGGCATCTCGATGACCAGCCACTCCAGGTGCCCCTCGGGGGCGCTGCCGTAGCCGGGGTCGGTGACGCCTGCGGGGGCGCCGGTGTTGCGCAGGCCGTGCACGGTGCCGATCCCGGTGAGCAGCAGGGACCCGGGGCGGGCCGGCCGCGGTTCGCCGTCGACCAGGAACTCGCCGTGGCCGCGGAGGATGAAGTAGATCTCCTCGGTGCGGGTGTGGCGGTGTTCGCCGCTCAGCCCGCCGGGCGGGATCCGGGCGACCTCGATCGCCTCGACCTCGGCCTCCAGGTGCTGCCGGCCGGCGAGGGCCTTCCAGTAGGTGAGGCCGGGGGCGCCGTGCACGCCGTAGATCTCGGAGGCGTCCCGGGTGTCCGCGACGATCAGGCCGGGCGCGGGCGTTGCTGCCGTGGCCGTGGTCGTGGCCGTAGCCCTAGCCCTAGCCCTGGTCGCCGTGGCCGTGGCCGATCCCGCCGCCGCTGCGTCAGACACGGCTGAGCTCCCGGAGGGCGTTGAGCTCGCGCAGGTCCTCGACCGCGGTGGCGAGCTCCTCACGGGTCACGTCGTTGACGAAGATCGCGTCACCGATGCCGACCGGCAGCGGGAGCCGCTGCTGGCCGTCGCGGTGCCGGACGGTGTCCTGGAGCGCGACGTCGAGCAGCTCGGCGTCGAGCAGGTCGTTCCAGCTGGGCAGCCCCACCGAGCGCATGACGTCGAGGATCCGGTCGCGCTGCTCCAGGTCGACCAGGCCGCGGCGCCAGGCGAGCACGGTGGTGAGCGCCATGTCGACGGAGACCGCCTCGCCGTGCAGCAGGGCCGGCAGGGCCCGCATCTCCAGGGTGGGGGAGAAGGTGTGGCCGTAGTCGACGATCCGCTCCAGCTCGGCTTCCCACAGGTTGGGCTGGAGCTCCTCCAGCATGCCGTGGATGGCGCGGCGGATCACCTGACCGGCCGGGTCGCCGGGGCGGGCGTCGTCCTGGAACTTCTGCTCGACCAGCCACGGGCCGTGCTGCTCCAGCAGCTCGAACAGCCGGGCGTCCTTGATCAGCGCCATCTTGAGGATCTCGCCCATGCCGTTGGCGATGTGGCGGCGGTCGACGGTGGCGAGGAAGGAGCGGTCGAGCAGGGTGAGCACGGGGGCGAAGTAGGTGCCGAGGCGGTTCTTGTGGCCGTTGAAGTTGACCCCGGTCTTGACCCCGACACCCGCGTCGACCAGACCGATCAGCGTGGTGGGGACACGTACCACCGGGGTGCCCCGGCGGTAGAGGTTGGCCACCAGGCAGACGATGTCCATCAGGACGCCGCCGCCGATCACGATGATCGGCTCGCGCCGGCGGTCCAGGCCGAAGGAGTCCAGCGCGACCACGATGTCCGAGGCGGTCTCGAACTCCTTGAGGGTCTCGTCGGCGCGGACCACCTGCATGAAGTAGTCGACGCCGTGGTGCTCGAAGTAGCTGCGGACGCGGTCGCCGTGCAGGCGGTCGACCTCCGCGTCGATCACCACGAACCGGCGGTTGCCGCCCGTGGCTCCGGCGGACTTCTCGACCAGGGCGGTGCTCGCCGGGTCGAAGACGTCGTCGCAGACGCGCACCTCGTACTCGACCGGCTTGACCGCCCGAACGCGCCAGGACTTCGAGGACTGGCTGTAGGTGAGGCCGCTCGGATAATTGTCGAAGACAAGCATGTCCTTTTCCCTTGTGAAGGCGTGGGTGAATTCACGAGCTGCGGTGCGGGTGCAGGGGAGGGAGGTTGCGGAATTCGTCCGGCGGAACGTGCGGGGGCCTGTGCGGCCGGACGGCCGGTTATTCGGAGGAACGGTCCGCGTGTTCGGGCCGGCGGCCGAGCGCGACGGCGGCATAGGCCGCCGAGGCGAGCGTCATGTGCCGGTGCCAGCCCTCGAAGGAGCGCCCTTCGAAATCGCGGAGGCCGACGCGTTCGCCGATGGTCGTGCGGTCCTCCTCGACGTCGCCGGCGAGCCGGAAGAGGCGGGGGAATTCGGCAGCCCGGTCCGGTTCGGAATCGGTCAGCCAGAATCCGGAGAACGCGGTGGGACGCGCCCCGGACTCCGCGTAGAGCAGCAGCTCCGGCCCCGTGGGCGGCAGGGCCACCCGGACGACGTGCGCCTCGACCCCGGGCGGGCCCGAGGTGCCGGCCAGCCTGCGGGCTCCGGCGGAGGCGAACAGCTGGTACGCGGGGAGCGGCCGGCCGCGGTCACGGGTGGGGGCCGTGACCGGGGTGAGCCGGGTCGTCGGGTCGACCCGGACGGCCACCCGCAGGCCGAGCGCCCGGCCGGTCGCGAACAGCCCGCCCGGCTCGGCCGGGCAGCCGTCCCAGATCAGGGTGGCCGAGGCGGTGGCCGGCAGGCGGTCCGCGAGCGGCCCCAGCAGGGCGGCCTGCCGCTCCAGCGAGTCCCCGGCCGGGGTTTCGGCGCCCGGCGTGACGGCCCGGTGGGGCGGGTCCGTCAGCTGGAGCTGCCAGTCGACCGGCGCGTTGAGCCGCGGGGCCAGGTACCAGAGGCCGACGGCCTGCTGGACGCCGGCGAGCTGACCCAGCTCGGGGACGAAGCGCCGGCCGACACCGACCGAGCGGGTACCGGACTTCGGGATGAACATCGACCGGACCAGCCAGGCGCGGGGGGCGCACGCCTCGACCAGCCGGGCCGCCAGCGCTTCCCGGACGGGGGCCCAGGCCCAGGGGGAGTTGCGGATGAAGTGGTGCAGCCGCTGGACCGCCCCCGGGTCGCCGAGCGTCCGGGCGATGTTGCTGATGGATTTCCGGCCGGCCGTTCCGAGGAGGCCGTGGAGGTATTCCTCGGCCTTGATCCGGTAGTCGGCGCGGTCGAACGACGAGAAGATGTGGTCGCCCAGGATATTCGGAACTCCTTCGAGCGGGGTTCCGGTCGCTGCTGCACCCATGGTGTCTCACCTCCTTCCTTCGAATTTCCGGCCGATGGGCCCCGGTGTTTCCCGGGTGATTTCCCGGCGGCCGGTCACTGAATTCTCGGCGGTGCCGCCGATTCCGGTCAATCCTGTTCGAACGTGTTCGGCAAGTCGTGCCGGGCGGTCCGCTACGCGGAATTCCGCAGGTTCTCGTCGACGGCCGGGCCGCCGGTCCGGGCGCCGAGCCGCTCGCCGATCCGGGTGCCGGGCCGACCGCCGGAGCGCTCGCCGAGCCGGGTGTCGAGCCGGGTGCCGGGCCGCTCGCCCGTCCGCCGGCCGACGGGGGCGCCGACCAGGTCGAGGGTCGCGTCACCGGTGCGGTCGTCGGTGCGGTCGTCGGTGCGGTCGTCGGTCTCCTCGGCCGACGCCGCCAGGTCGCGGCCGAGCGAGTACGCGGCCGAGACCAGCGTCATGTGGTGGTGCCAGCCGCTGTAGGAGCGGCCGGAGAAGTCCAGCAGGCCGAAGTCGGCCCCGAGCCGGTCCACGGTGGTCCGGGTGACCGTCACGGTGTCGAGCAGGGCGAGCACCGCCGGGGCGTCCTCGGCCAGGTCGGTGAGCCAGTACCGCCGTGGCCCGCCGGATCCGCCGCCGTGCGCCCAGAGCCGGTGCACCGGTCCGCCGCGCCCGCCCGGCAGGCCGGGGGGCAGCCCGGGCAGCAGGACGGGGGCACCGCGCAGCACCGGCTGCGGGGCTCCCGGCGTCCGTGCCCGCCTGCGGGGGAACAGCGCCTCGGCCGGCATGGTGCTCTGCTGCACCCGCCCGTGGTGCCCGGTGGTGGCCTGGAGGACCGGTCGGACGGCCTGGTTGGGCCGGACCTCCAGCACGTACGGGACGGAGCGGTGGGCGAGCGCGGCGGCCAGCCGGACCGGGTCGTCGACCACGGTGAGGTCGGCGACGAGCGGGGCCGGCGGCCGTCGGGCGGTGAGCCGGGCGACCATCTCGACCAGCAGTTCGCCGGTGGGGCGCGGGGCGGCGGTCTCCGGGATCCGGGCGCGGGTGCGCCGCTCGGGATCGGCCGTCCAGTTCGAGTCGAGCAGCAGTGACCAGTCCACCGGGACGGCGTCCCGGTCGGTGGCGACGAAGAGTCCGGGTGCGGCCTGGCACTTGATGGTGCGTCCGGCCTCGGGGACGAACCGGCGGTGGACGCCCACCGCCTGGTCGCCGCGCTTGGGGATGACCGCCAGGGTGGCGGTCCAGGCGCGGACCGGCCGGTCCCCGGTGGCGAGGCCGGCGAGTACGCGCCGTGCCGGCCGCCAGTCCCAGGGACTGCCGTTGATGAACTGCTGGAGCGAGAGCGAGGCGGTGGCCGCCGTGGACCCGGTCGACAGGCTCGCGGCCATGTTCGACAGCGTCTTGCGGCCGGGTGCGGCCAGCAGTCCGTGCAGGTAGGCCCGGGCCCAGCGGCGCTGGTCTATCCGGGCGAGGTGGGCGAAGACCTGCTCGGCGAACCGGGAGACCGCGGCTTCGCCGGCTGGTGAGAGGGGTTGCGCGTCCATGTGAGCTCCCCGTGATCGTGAGGTGCCGTGAGGTGCCGTCCCCAAAAGAATAGCGAACGATCTCTTTGTTTTTGAGTCCCGGGCGGGCCGTGGTCCGGTTTTGGCAAGTCCGCGCCCCTCCCGGGCCCCCGGACTCGGTTGTGCCCGCCCACGCAGAACCGCCCGTACCGGCGTCAGGAAGCCGGTACGGGCGGGGGGTCGGGCACGGTCGGGCACGCGGCCGTCGCCGGGTGCACCCGTCGAAAACGCGTCAGGCGGGACCGCCGGGTGCCGGCGGCCCGGCCAGCGCACGCCGCCACAGCCGTCGCAGCCGTCGGCGGGTCTCCTCCTCGGAGACCGGTGCCCCGCCGCCCAGGGTGATGACGCCGCGGCGCAGCGCCTCCGAGCCGACGACCAGACAGTGCGCCAGCGTCTCCAGGTCGAGGGAGTCGAGCGCGTCGAGGTCTCCGCTCTCCGCTGCGGCCGGTTGCGTTGCGGCCGGTTGCGCTGCGGCCGGTTTCGTCGCGGCCGGCCGAGCGGCGCCGGCCCGCTCCCGGGCCAGCCGGTCGCGCAGGTCGGGGCTCCAGCCAGCGTGCCAGTTGCCCGCCGACTCGGGCTGCTCCCAGGTCAACCGGGCCGCGGCACGGACGCTCGGCTCCTCCTGGAGCAGCCGGGTCAGCGTGTCGGTCAGCTCCGCCACGCCCTCCTCGCGCGGCGGGGTCCGCCCCGGGTCGGGGTCCACCGCGGCCCGGGTGAGCGCGGCGGCGTCGGCCCGGACCGCGTCCGCCAGGGCGGCCTTGGACGGGAAGTGGAAGGTCAGCGCCCCCATGGTGACGCCGGCGGCCTGACTGACCCGGGCCAACGACGTGCCCGCGTAACCGTGTTCGTCGAACTCCGCGGCGGCGGCCCGGAGCAGTGCCCGGTGGGTCTGATGGGCCCGTTCCTGCTTCATCGCCCACCGCCCGCCCGGGTGATGGGGCCGAGGCGTGTGTCCGGTCCGGCCGGCGCCGCGGTAGCGGCCTGAGGGTGAGGGTTGACGAACCACATGGGTGGGCGTGGCTCCTTCGGGGCGGTCGGGGGCGGCCGGGGTTACCGGGGTGACCGGTGTGTGCCGGTCCGCTGACGTTTCGACGCTACGCCCCGGATCGCCGCATACGCGCGGATTCCGCCGCATCCCCCCGCAGCTTTGGCATCTCCTTCGCAAATCCCTGCGGTACCGGACCGGTTGGAGCCGTCGACGGCCGAGCCGGGGCGGGAGCCGCGGGCGGCTGCGCCGCGAGGTGTGCGCGGTACCAGGGAGCGGCGGCGGCGAGCCGTTCCAGCGGTCCCGGCCCGGGATCGACGGCGGCCAGCTGCCAGACGTCCTCGCTGCGGTACCAGTGGTGGCGGGCCATCAGCTCGAACTGGCGCTCACCGAACGCCCCCGGTACCCGACCGAGTTCGGCCGTGCAGCGGTCCCACGGCCAGTCGTCGGCGGGTACCGGCGGGAGCACCCCGTGGTCGGCGAGCGCCGCCAACAGCGTCCCGATGCCGACCGGTCGGGGATGTCCGGCGTGGTGGACCCCGGGCGCCCGGACCGGGAGCGGCTCCGGCGCGAGCGCCAGCGCGGCGACCAGCCGGGCCAGGTCGGTCACCGCGACCAGCGAGAGCAGCGCCCCTCCGCCGTCCCAGCGCGCGGGCACCCGCCGCAGCAGGTCGGCGAGGCAGGGCACCACCCAGCGGTCGCCGGCGCCCAGGACCAGGGGCGCGCGCAGCACCACGGCCCCCGCGTCCAGCGCGGCCCGCTCCCCGGTCAGCCTGGTCCGGCTGGCGGCCGAGACGGGGGCGGGCGCCACTTCGTCCACGCCGATGCCCCGGTGCGGTCCGGTGCCGTACACCGCCGAGGTGGAGAGGTGGACGATCCGGCCGACGCCCGCCCGCCCGGCCTCCGCGAGCAGCGCCCGGGTGCCGTGCACGTTGACGGCGGTGCAGGCGTCCTCGGAGCCGCCGACCAGCGAGGCGAGGTGGACCAGGACGTCGGCGCCGTCGGCCGCGCCGCGCAGCGTCGCCGGGTCGGCGAGGTCCCCCGCGACCCGGACCGTCCCGGCCGGTGCGGCGGACCGGGTCAGCGCTCGGATCCCACCGAGGCCCGGCAGCGCGCGCAGCGCCGCGAGCACGGCGGAGCCGATGAACCCGCCGGCCCCGGTCAGCAGGACGGTCGGCCCGGTGCCGGTGTCGCTGTCAGTGTCGCTGTCGGCTTCTGTGCCCGGGCCCGACGCCCGTCTCATGCCCGCTGCCCGTGCTCCGTGAGGTACGCCCGCAGCTCCGCGACCACCGGCGCGGGCGCCATGCCCGGCAGCAGGTACCACCAGAGCTGGACGATCCGCTCCGGCAGGTCGGCGCGGCCGGTGCGCAGGTGCGACATGACCTGCGACCCGGTGTACGCCGCGACCAGCACCTGGGCGAGCTCCTCGACGTCGACCTCGTCGAGCAGCTCGCCGGTCCGCCGGGCGGCCTCCAGCTCGGCGCGGAACTGCTCGGCCCACATCTCGTACGGGCTGAAGTCGCGCAGCCCGAGCTGCCCCTGCTCGACGGCGAGGGTGACGCCGGCGCGCAGCAGCACGTTCTCCTGCAACTCGTCGGCGAGGTAGAGGTTGAGTCCGATGAGCTGGCGCAGGCCGGCCGGCCGGCCGGGCAGGTCGAGGTCGGACGCCTGCTCGTCGATGACCGCCTTGGCCAGGTCCTCCTTGGACTTGAAGTGGAAGTACATCGCGCCCTGGGTGGTGCCCGCCTGGTTGATGATCTTGCTGACGCTGGACCCGCTGAAGCCGTACTCGTCGAAGATCTGGGCAGCGGCGCGCAGGATCGTGTCCCGGGTGCGTACGGCTCGGTCCTGCTTGGCTCTTGCCACGAGTAACTCCAAACTCCTCGACAAACAAAAAGAACGACCTCTATGTTATTCGCCAGGGGGCTCGGCGTACACACCGGAGCGCCCACTTTCACCTGCCTGTGGCCACTCTGGGGGAGTGCATCCATGTTTCGCACAGACCACAGCACCACCATGACCAGCACCGAAGCCGCCGCCGTCACCGGCGGCGCGCCCGCGGCGGAGCCCGTCGCACCCGGGTCCGGCCCGACCGCCGTCCGCAACGAGCACGTCCCCAAGGAGCACGTCCACAAGCGGGCGGCCGACGAGGTGCTGCTGACCGGGTGGGAGCGGGTCGCGGAGGACTCCTACCGCGTCTCCGCCCGGTGGCCGCGCGACCACCGGGCCTACGCCGCCCGCCACGGCCACCACGACCCGATGCTCCTGGTGGAGACTGTCCGCCAGACCTTCCCGCTGCTCTCGCACGCGGCCTTCGAGGTTCCGTTGGGACACCACCTGATCTGGGACCACTTCAGCTACGCGCTGATCCCCGGCGGCCTGCGGACCGGCGCGCGCGACGCGGTACCGGCGCAGCGCGGCAGCGAGCGCGCCGCCCGCCAGGGCCGCGGATACGACGAGGTCCAGGTGGACGCCGTCTGCCAGGACCTCGTCCGCCGCGGCAACCGGGTCGTCGCCCTCACCCTGGCCTACGTGGTCACCCGGGACGGCGAGCCGATCGCGACCGCGCAGACCCGCTTCACCGTCCAGACCCCGGCGATCTACCGGCGTCTGCGGGCCGGTCGGGGCGACGCCGGGGAGATGATGGCGCGTGCCGTCCGGCTGGCCCCGCCGATCCCGGTCGCCCGGGCCGGCCGCGCCCTCCCGCGCGAGGTGGCCCTCTCCGCGACCGACCGCGCCCGGCGCTGGCAGCTGCGGGTCGACACCAACCACCCGGTCCACTTCGACCACCCGGTCGACCACGCGCCCGGCTCCCTGCTGCTGGACGCCGCCCGCCAGGCCGCCCAGGCGCTCAGCCACCCGGCGCCGGTGGTGGCCGTCGCGATGGAGTGCGACTTCACGCGCTACGTCGAGCTGGACGAGCCGTGCATGGTGGAGGTGACCCAGCTGCCGCGCGACCCGGCCCGCCGGGACCGCGTGGGCGTGATCCTGCAGCAGGGCACCGGCGCGCCGTCGTGCTCGGTCATCGTCACGGTGGCCCCGCTCCCGACCGACTGACCGACGTCCCGTCCCGGCCGACCCCGTCGCCCCCGCCCCACAGCGCATCGGCTCCGGCACCCGCCGCGCGCCTTCGAGGGCCCGCCGGCTCCGGCAGACGGGCCCTCGAATCCCGCCCCGGCGCCCCGGTCCCGGCACGCCGCACCGCCCCGTGCCGCGGGACGCCCGCCTCCGCCACCCCGGAGGCCCGCGTTCCGGCCCGGCGGGAGACGAGCAGACGACCGGACGCGACCGGACACGACCGGGAGCGCAGGACGCCGCCGTCAGGCGTAATGGAGGGACCGGTCCGATGACCACACCCTGCCGGGGCCGGCCGAAGCACCGTGCCGGATGCGACGCGGCCGGGTGCCCACGCGACCGGGAGGGAAGCGGCGGTGAGCGGAGATGATCGGAGATGAGCGGTGAGCGGCAGTCCGGCGCGGCGGGACCGGACCGGTCGGAGGGGTTCGGCGAGCGCTTGCTCGGAAGGCTGCTCGACCTGGCCCGTGAGCTGCCGCCCGGGCTGATCGCTCCGCTGATCGCCGACGAACTGCACGGCTTCGGGGGCCGGGACGTGGCGGTCCTCCTCCAGGACTACGGCCAGCTCGTGCTCGTGCCGCTGCCGGGCCGGGGCCTGGTCACCGGGGAGCGCGAGCCGATCGTCGGGTCCGACGCGGGGACGGCCTTCGTGCGCGGTGCGCCGGTCGAGGTGCCGCAGGCCGACGGCGTGAGGATCTACCTACCGCTGCTGGACGGCGGTGACGAGGTCGGGGTCCTCGCCCTCACCCTGGACACCGTCGACGACGACGACCGACGGCTCCTGCGCCGGTTCGCCGGCCTGGCCGCGGACCTGCTGATCGCCAAGAGCGGCTACACCGACCGGATCTTCCAGGCCCGGCGCCTCGAACCGATGAGCGTGGCCGCCGAGATCCAGTGGTCCCTGCTGCCCCCGTTGGCGATGACCGTTCCGCAGGTCGCCGTGGCCGGCATCCTCGAACCCGCCTACCAGGTGGCCGGCGACAGCTTCGACTACGCGCTCAACGACGACATCCTGCACGTGGCCACGATCGACGCGATGGGCCACGGACTGGACGCCGCCACGATGGCGACCGTCGCCATCGGTGCGTACCGGCACGCCCGACGCGCCGACATCGGGCTGGCCGAGATCTACGCGTTCATGGACCGGGCCATCGCCGAGCAGTTCGGGCCCGACCACTTCGTCACCGCGCAGATGATGCGCCTGAACATCGCGACCGGCCAGCTGCAGTGGGTCAACGCGGGCCACCCCGCCCCGCTGCTGATCCGCGGCCACGTCGTCGTGGAGCGGCTGGAGAGCGCGACCACGCTGCCGGTCGGGTTCGGCGGCGAGGAGCCGGTGATCAGCGAGCGGGTGCTCCGGCACGGTGACCGGGTCCTGTGCTTCACTGACGGCTTGGTCGAGGAGCGCGAGGTGGGCGGCGAGCAGTTCGGGGAGGAGCAGCTCATCGACTGGGTCGAGCGGGTGGAGCGGTCGGCGGGCGGCGTGCGCGCGGTCGTGCGCGCCCTCTCCCACGTCCTGAAGGAGAAGCGGGGCGGGCGGACCAGCGACGACGCCACCCTGTTCCTGATCGAGTGGCGCTGAGGTCTGACCGCCGGGCACCCGACGGGACGCGGAGTACCGTGGGAGCAGCGGGACGGTCCGAACCGCCACAACCGAAGGACCGCCCTCCACAGCACCAGGGGCCCTGTCCCTGCAGATCGGTGGCGAGCCATGTCGGACGAACCCGGTGCCCCGTACGCGGGTCTGCTGCCGGACGGGTTCCACCGGTCGGCGAGGCCGGGGACGGTTCTGCTCCGGCTGGAGACCACCCGGTCGCGCGAGGGGGCTCTCGACGGCGCGTGGTGGCCCCGCTCGCGGGACATCGGCGCCGAGCTGCCCGGACTGGTCGCCGCGCTGACCGAGCACCTCGGGCCCGTGGCGAGCGTCGGTCTCGACACGGACGCGTGGGACGACGTCCCGGCCCGGCTGGTCGTCGACGGCCGGTCGGTGCACATCGACCGCCACCCGGTGGGCGACGACACGGTGATCATCACCCGGGGCGACCGCGATCACTTCAGCCTGCTCGTCGTTCCCCCGCAGGCGAGCCTGGAGGCGGCCCACGCCGCGATGGCACAAGCCGTCCTGGCGGGCGGTACCGACTCGGCGCAGCAGATCCTGATCGCCGCCGGCATCGGGTCCGTCCCTCCGGGCGAAGTCCTCTGAGCGGACATCCCCCCGCAGGGCCCACCGGTCGCCGACACCCGGTCCGGCGCTTACGGTCTGTCCTGGAACAGGTCGGTCGTCACAGGAGGCCAGGATGCCGCGCTACCGGTGGGTGCTCGACACCCAGGACGACGAAGGCCGCTGGGCCCGGCACGACGAGGCCCCCCTGCCGAACCCCTTGGAGTACGACGGACCGCCGCAGCGGGCCGCCAACCACCTACGCGACGTGCTGGTGCGTACGCTCTCCCGGCCCGCTCCCGGCCCCCGGGCGATCAGGGTCCGCCTCTGGGACGCGCTCGATCCCGACCTCGACGCCGAGCCCGGGTCCGTTCCCGCCGCCGAACCCCGGGCCGAGACCGAGTGGTCACGCGAGTGACGCACCCGGCCCCGGCCGGTCGGGGGACCGCGGGCTAGGCGGTCGCCGGCCAGGCTGCGGCACGGCTCCGGGCGACGCCCGCACGCCGTCCGGCCTCGCCGGGGCCGTCGCCCGGCGCGGCGGCCGACGGCAGGAAGTCGGAACGGACGTCCGGCCCGTCCGCAGCGCCGTCCGCCTCGGCGGCGAGCAGCTCGCTCGCGGTCCGCATACGGGCGGGGCCGGCCGCCTCGGACATCAGCCGCGCGGCGACGGCGGCATCCGTCGACGGCGGGACGACCAGCAGGTTCAGCCGACGTGGGGCGTACGAGCACACCGCGATCGTGTGTTCGTCCTGCTCGGGCCCGAACCAACCCGCGTGCACGGTGTGCCCGACGACCGGGATGCGCCGGGGGACGACGGGCCACTGCGCCGGGTTCACGGTGATCCGGGTGACCCGGCCCCACCGTTCGTCGATCTCGGCGGCCAGGGAGGGGAGTTCGCGAAGAAGATCACGCGAGCGGGGCCACCAGGCACCGTCCAACCGGCCGGCCCGCGCGCCGACGGGCGCGAGGGAGATCCGGGCGGTGGGTTCCGGGGCGGCGGACGTCGTCGCGCGATCGAGGGTCGCAGTCATGATCAAGGACCCGTCTCCGGGCTCGACCCGGAGGCCGAGTCCGGCATGGCCGTTCGCCGGAGACGACGCCAGTATCCGGTGCCGGCATGCGAAGTGCCTTCGGTGATGCCCAGGCTACTCCCCGTCCGGCCCGATCCTGGCACGGTCGCGACAACCGATCTGCCGTGCCGTAGGAGAACGTCAGCCTGCGGTTCCGCCACCCGTCGGCCGCCGGCCCGACTTTCTGTCAGGTCCGGCCCGCCGCAGCGAGCCTGAGCCGACGCTCGGCGAGGACCGTCGACAGGGTCCTGCCGGACCTCTCCGGCAGGACCGTACCGGGCGGGGCTCCCGCCCGCGCAATACCGACCCGGCAGTCCCCGACGCCCTCTTGGCAGCCGTCCTTCCCCGTGCTGAGGTGGATCGTCGAACGATCGCTGTCTCGGGGGTGGGGATGGACGAGTTCACCGTCGGACGCTGGCGCCGTCACGGCCACGACAGGTTGTACGTGAACCGGCGCGGTGCCGAGAAGGCCCTCGGCTGGTACGACTTCAAGACCGGCGAGACCGTGGTGCGGGACGAGCGCCAACGGGCCGTTGTCGAGACCGTGTTGGCTGCTCACCTGGCGACGGCACCCGGCGTTGCCGAACCGACGCCGGTTCAGCCGCCCCCGCCGCCGCCCGTGCCGCCGTCCCCGCCGCCGCCCGTGCCGTCCGCACCTCCTGTCGCGCCTCCCGCGGCACCCGGCTTCGACCTGTCGCTGAACGCTCCTGGTGACTCCATCCGCCGAAAGATCGACGAGGTCGAGCCGAGCTGGATCAAACGACGCCTTGCCTACTGGCTCAGCTCGGAGCAGACGCAGGCTCACCCGTGGGCAGTCGGCCTGCGGGGTGAGCGTCTGGTCGGCCGCCGGCTGGACCGGCTTCCCGACGGGTGGAAGGTGCTCCACTCGGTGCAGTTCTCCAGCGGAACCGACATCGACCATCTGGTCATCGGCCCGCCGGGCGTCTTCACGATCAACACGAAGCACCACCGGGGCGCCACCGTCTGGCAGGGGGACCGGGCGATCACCGTCAACCGTGCGGCCACACGCTACGCGCCCGCGAGCCAGAGCGAATCGGCGAAGGTCGCGCGAGTGCTCTCGGCGCGCTCGGGGTTCCCGGTGCCGGTCCAGCCGGTGGTCGCCGTGGTGGGGGCGGCCTCGATCACGATCGGATCAGCGCAGTCCCCGGTTCTGCTGTTGGACGGAGCGCACGTGGACCGGCAACTGTCCAGGTGGTCGCCCCGGCTTCGGAGCGACCAGGTGGACCGGATCTTCGCCGTGGCCCGCGACAGCCGTACCTGGCACGGTTGAGCCGTCACGCACGGGGCGGCCCGGTGCGACGCCAGGAGCCGCAGGTCCGGCCCGGTCGGGCGGGACGGTCATGCACGACCTGTTCCAGCAGGCCCCTGAGGCCCAGTCACACAGAAACCAGTCAGGCCCCGTCGGATCTCTCCGATGGGGCCTGACTGGTACTGCTGGGTCGGGGTGGCGGGATTTGAACCCACGGCCTCTTCGTCCCGAACGAAGCGCGCTACCAAGCTGCGCCACACCCCGGTCCTGCTGTTTGTCGCTCCGTCTCCTTCGCGACGAGTAGAACTCTACCGGACGCTTGCCGAGAGACGAAATCCGATTCTCGGCGAGCGTCCGGGCGGGTCAGCGGGCGGCCGGGGTGAGGGTGAGGAGGGTGGCTTCGGGGGGGCAGGCGAAGCGGACGGGGGTGTAGCGGTTGGTGCCGCAGCCGGCCGAGACGTGCAGATAGGAGCGGCGGCCGCCGGCCTGGTGGGTGGAGAGGCCCTTGACCCGCTTGGCGTCGAGGTCGCAGTTGGTGACCAGGGCGCCGTAGAAGGGGATGCAGAGCTGGCCGCCGTGGGTGTGGCCGGCCAGGATCAGCGGGTAGCGGTCGGCGGTGAAGGCGTCGAGGACACGCAGGTAGGGGGCGTGGACGACGGCGAGCGAGAGGTCGGCGTCGGGCGACGGGCCGCCGGTGACCGCGCTGTAGCGGTCGCGCCGGATGTGCGGGTCGTCGAGGCCGGTGAACTCCAGGTCGAGTCCGCCGACGGTGAGCCGGCCCCGGGCGTTGGTGAGGTCGAGCCAGCCGGCGGCGTCGAAGCCGTCGCGCAGTTTCTCCCAGGGGTTGTGGACGGCGCCGTTGACGCCGCGCCCGGCCGTGCCGTCGGGGTTGTTCATGCCGTGGACGCCGCTGCGCAGGGCCTGGAGGTAGCGGGCCGGGTTCTTGCGGGCCGGGCCGTAGTAGTCGTTGGATCCGAAGACGTAGACGCCCGGGAACTCCATCAGCGGCCCGAGCGCGTCCAGGGTGGCGGGGACGCCGAGCGGGTCGGAGAGGTTGTCGCCGGTGTTCACCACCAGGTCGGGCCGGAGTCCGGCGAGGCTCTGCAGCCAGCGCTGCTTCCTGCCCTGCCCGCTCACCATGTGGATGTCGGAGACCTGCAGTACCCGGATGGGGCGGGCGCCTCGGGGGAGGACCGGAATCTCGACCCGGCGGAGGCGGAAGGAACGGACCTCGTACCCAACGGAGTAGGCGAGGCAGGCGGCGCCGGTGGCGGCGATTCCGAGGGGGACGGAGTACAGCGGTCGCATCGGTCCATGGTCTCAGACGGCGGATCAGCGGGTGAACTGCCGGTGGGCGTGCGGGGGCCGACCGGTGGTGCGTCCGGTCGGCCCAGTCGTCGGCCGGTGTGACGGCTGGGCCGACCGGGTGCGTCACCGGTGGACTCGGGCATGCCGGATGCGCCGGACGTGCCGGACGCGCCGGGAGCGCCGACGGGGTTCGCGGGTGGCCGGCGTTCCTGGGGCTACTCGGCCTGTTCGCGCCGGGCCCGCAGTGCCCGGACCTTGTGCCGGTTGCCGCACCGTTCCATCGAGCACCAGCGCCGCCGCCCGGGCCGCGAGGTGTCGACGAAGAGCAGGTGGCAGTTGTGGGCGCCGCACTCGCGGACCCGTTCCGCGTACGGGCCGGTGAACAGTGCGATCGCGTCGCGGGCGACGGTCGAGGCGAGTTGGGCGCCGTCGCCGGGCAGGGGCGGGGCGGGCGTGCCGTCCGGGGCGATCTGGGGGGCGAGCGGCGGCAGCGCGGCGGCCCGGTTGAGCACGGCGTAGTCGTCGGCCGTCCCGCCGGCCCCGGCGCTCCTGCCGCTGTCGAGCAGCCCGGGTGCGCCGCCGCCCGCACGGGTCGCGGCGAGCCTCCAGAGGGCGTCCCGCAGGGTGCGGATGCCCGCGAGCTGCTCGTCGCTGATCCGGACGGCCTCGTACGGCAGGCCCAGCCGGGACTGCGGGAGCCACCCGGCGAGGTCCGCCGGGCGGTGCAGCGTCTCGTAGCGCGTGTACGGCGCCGGCGCGCCGGTGGCGAGCAGTTCCAGGCAGAGCGCGCCGGGGTCGAAGTGGAAGGCGGTTCCTCCACCAGGAGGGTGCAGGACCAGCCCCGGGGCTCGCTCATCGGTCATGTAACCACCTTAAAGGGTTACTCTGCGCGATGGGAAGGGAACGGAGCGGAAGGGAGCGGATGGGGGCCGAGGGGAAGGGGACCGGAAGGACGGCGGGCGGGCGGGCCGACGGGGCCGGCTTCGTTCGGAGGCCCACGGCTTAATGCCGGGCAGCTGAACGCCGCAGGTGAAAGACTCGGGCCATGACGACGCTCAAGGCGCAGCTGCAGGAGGACCTCACGGCTGCCATCAGGGTCCGGGACGAGCTCCGCTCGTCCACCATCCGGCTCACGCTTTCCGCGGTCACCAGCGAGGAGGTGGCGGGTAAGACGAAGCGGGAGCTCTCGGACGCCGAGGTGCTGAAGGTGATCGGCCGGGAGGCGAAGAAGCGCCGGGAGGCCGCCGAGGCGTTCGACACCGCGGGCCGGACCGAGCAGGCCACCCGGGAGCGGGCCGAGGGCGAGGTGCTGGCCGACTACCTGCCCAAGCAGCTCTCCGACGACGAGCTGGCGGCGATCGTGACCGCCGCCGTCGCCGAGAGCGGTGCGACCGGGCCGCAGGGCATGGGCGCCGTGATGAAGCTGGTGAAGCCGAAGGTCGACGGTCTGGCCGAGGGCGGCCGGGTCGCCGCCGCGGTGAAGGCCGCGCTGACCGGCTGACGACAGGTCGGCAGGGCAACAGCGCAGAGGGTCGGCGGGGCAGTAGGACGGCAGGCCGGCCGCGCAGCGGGAGAAGACGGGGGCCGCCCCCCCCCCCCCCACGCGGGGGGGGGCGCGACCCCGCCGCAAGGGCGCAGGGCGCGACCGGACGGTTGCCGGCCCCCAGAACGCTGTAAAGCGGCCGCCGACC
>NZ_JBHXKE010000113.1:0-29540 GCF_042722765.1 Kitasatospora sp. NPDC058406 | reverse complement strand
ACCCCGGCGGCCGGTGCCGCCGGGGTCGCCCGTTCTCCGGCGGCCCGTCAGCCGTGCGTCCGGAAGCGTTCCGAAGGCTCCCCGGTGGATGACCGGGGGCTCCCCGCGGTTCGCCGGTGCGCCCGGGGCGTGCGCCGAGGCCGGTGGGGCGGCGCCGGGACCGGTCCGGCCGGGAAGGTCACCCCGTGCGGGGCAATGGCGCCGGAGGGTGACCGTAGGGGGCCCCGGGCGTGGAATGATTGGCGGACGACGACCGGCGACGGGGGAGGAGCGGATGGGGGATCACTTCGGGCTGGGGCCCGCTACAGGGCCGGTCGCGGGGGTGCGGCCGAGACCCGGGGACGAGCCCGAGTACGACCTCCGCCGCAGGGAGCCGATTCGCGTTCTGGTGGTGGACGACCACGCGCTCTTCCGGCGCGGCCTGGAGATCGTGCTGGCCGAGGAGGCGGACATCACCGTGGTCGGCGAGGCCGGAGACGGCGCCGAGGCGGTCCTCAAGGCTGCCGACCTGCTGCCCGACATCATCCTGATGGACGTTCGGATGCCGCGCCGCAGCGGGATCGAGGCCTGCACCGCGATCAAGGACGTGGCGCCGAGCACCAAGATCATCATGCTGACGATAAGCGACGAGGAGGCCGACCTCTACGAGGCCATCAAGGCCGGTGCCACCGGCTACCTCCTCAAGGAGATCTCCACCGACGAGGTCGCCACGGCGATTCGCGCGGTCGCCGACGGGCAGTCCCAGATCAGCCCGTCGATGGCGTCCAAGTTGCTGACCGAGTTCAAGTCGATGATCCAGCGACGGTCCGACGAGCGGGAGTTGGTGCCCGCGCCCCGGCTCACGGACCGTGAGCTGGAGGTGTTGAAGCTGGTGGCCACCGGGATGAACAACCGGGAGATCGCCAAGGAGCTGTTCATCAGCGAGAACACCGTGAAGAACCACGTGCGCAACATCCTGGAGAAGCTCCAACTGCACTCCAGGATGGAGGCCGTGGTCTACGCGATGCGGGAGAAGATCCTCGAAATAGGGTGAGGCTGCGGGAGCGGGGCCGTGCGGCCCCGCTCCCGCTTCCGCTCCTGTCCGCGGGGTGCCGGGCCCAGCCCCGCCTCCCCTCGCCCGCCCCGCCTCGGCTCAGGCGAGCAGGCGCTCCAGCGCCGGGCGCAGCGCCTCGTCGTGCAGCGTCTCCACCCGGACGGCGTCGCAGCCGACCCAGTCGGCCGCCTCGCGCAGCGCGGTGGCCAGTGCCCCGACGTGCCGCGGCGAGTCCAGCGACACCTGGCGGGCCACCAGGGTCCGCCCCTCGCGGGCCGGATCGACCCGGCCGACCAGCCGGCCGCCGGTCAGCAGCGGCATCGCGAAGTACCCGTGCACCCGCTTGTGCTTCGGGGTGTACGCCTCCAGCCGGTGGGTCATGCCGAAGATCCGCTCGGTCCGCGGGCGCTCCCAGACCAGCGAGTCGAACGGCGAGAGCAGCGTGGTCCGGTGGCGGCCCCGGGGCGGTCCGGCGAGGGCCGCCGGGTCGGCCCAGGCGGCGGCCGGGGCGCCGTCCGGACCCCAGCCGGCCACCTCGACCGGCACGAGGCCGGAGTCGGCGACGACCGAGTCGAACTGCTCGGCGCGCAGGCGGTGGTAGTCGAGCAGGTCGGCCCGGGTGGCCACGCCGAGGGCTGCGCCGGACTGGGCGACCAGGGTGCGCAGGCACTCCTCGTCGGTCGGGTCCGCCGCGAACAGCTCGGCGGGAACCGCCTGTTCGGCCAGCGAGTAGACGCGCTTCCAGCTGCGGCGGTCGGTGCAGACGACGTCGCCGAAGCTCAGTGCCCGCTCCACCGCGATCTTGGTGTCGGACCAGTCCCACCAGTCGGCGGTCTTCTTGGCACCGCCCAACTCGGTGGAGGTGAGCGGTCCTTCGGTTCGCAGCTTCGCCAGCACCGAGCGGTAGGTGGCCTCGTCGACCTCCTTGCCCCAGACGTGGGCGCGCTCGCGGTAGCGGCGGCGCCGGAAGGCGAACAGCGGCCACTCCTCGATCGGCAGGATGCAGGCCGCGTGCGACCAGTACTCGAAACTGGTCCCCTTGCCCCAGTACGCGGCCTCGACCGCCGGGCGGCCGACGGCGCCGAGCCGCGCGTACGGGATCAGTTCGTGGGAGCGGGCCAGGACCGAGATGGTGTCGAGCTGGACGGCGCCGAGGTGGCGCAGCACCCCGCGCACGCCGCCCGGGCGGTCCGGGGCGCCGAGCAGTCCCTGTGCGCGCAGGGCGATCCGGCGGGCGTCGTCGGCGCCGAGCGTCGTCACCGGTGGCGGGGCGGGGGTCCGGCCGGTGGCGGGGCGGCCGGCCGGGCGCGAGGTCGAGGCGGTCATGCCGGCGAGGGTAGACGGGGGTACTGACAATCCGCCCGTCGGCCGGCACCGCCGGCCGCCCGCGGGGCTCCCGCCGGTCGGGTGCGGGCGGGCTTCGGCGGGTTCAGCCGGTGAGGTCGGTGAGGTCGGCGGCCGGACCGGTGGCGAGGTCGCCGGGGAGCATGGCGCCGATCCAGGCGTCGTGGAACGTTCCGCGCTGCTCGGCGAAGGAGCGCAGGGTGCCCTCGACCCGGAAACCGACCTTCTCGGCCACCGCGCGGGAGCCCTCGTTGCCCACGTAGGCGACCCACTCCAGGCGGCGCACGCCCAGTTCGGTGAGGCCGTAGCGGGCGACCTCGCGGGCGGCCTCCACGGTGTACCCGCGACCGCGGAACTCCTTGGTCGCCCACCAGCCGACCTCGGCGGCGCCCGGCCGGCCGGGACAGCCGACGAGCCCCTGGGTGCCGACCATCGATCCGGTCTCGCGCTCGAAGACGCACCAGATCCGGCTCTCGCCGGTCCGCCAGCCGTTGGCGGCGAGGTCGTGGACGAAGTACTCGGCGTCCTCGCGCCGGTACGGGACGGGGACGACCGTCCAGTGCTGGATGGCCTCGTCCTGGCAGGCGGCGAGGATCGCGTCGACGTCGGACTCCTGCGGGGCCCGCAGCACCAGGCGGTCGGTGGTGAGGACGACGGGCTCGACGGTCCGCGCTTCGGTCTGCTCTTCCGGTTGATCTTCCATGGGTGGATTATTCCGTGCAGAGAGGAATCCGAGCATCCGATTAACGGATCGCACCGGCCAACTCTCCGGACAGTCGCCCGGTTTGCCCCGGTGAGTGGCGCTATCGGGTCATGTGCTCGCACGGGTGACACGGGAATACCGTGCTGACGCACCTCCCGGGGCGTTGGACTCCTCGCATACGATGGCCCGTGCGGTGGGGTGGACCCACCGTGCAGTCGTCCAGTGCCAATACAGGCAAGGAGCCCGCTCAAGTGTCCGTCTTCGACAAGATCCTGCGCGCCGGCGAAGGCAAGATCCTTCGCAAGCTGCAGCGGATTGCTGCCCAGGTCAACTCCATCGAAGAGGACTTCGTCAACCTCACCGACGCCGAGCTCCGCGCGCTGACCGACGAGTACAAGCAGCGGCTCGTCGACGGCGAGACGCTGGACGACATCCTCCCCGAGGCGTTCGCCACCGTCCGTGAGGCCGCCAAGCGCGTCCTCGGCCAGCGGCACTACGACGTCCAGCTCATGGGCGGCGCCGCGCTGCACCTCGGCTACGTCGCCGAGATGCGCACCGGTGAGGGCAAGACCCTGGTCGGCACGCTGCCCACGTACCTCAACGCGCTCACGGGCAAGGGCGTGCACCTGATCACCGTCAACGACTACCTCGCCGAGCGCGACTCGGAGTGGATGGGCCGGGTGCACCGCTTCCTCGGTCTCGAGGTCGGTGTGATCCTCGGCAACATGACGCCCGCCGAGCGCAAGCGCCAGTACTCGATGGACATCACGTACGGCACCAACAACGAGTTCGGCTTCGACTACCTCCGCGACAACATGGCCTGGTCGAAGGACGAACTCGTCCAGCGCGGCCACTTCTTCGCGGTGGTCGACGAGGTCGACTCGATCCTCATCGACGAGGCCCGCACCCCGCTGATCATCTCCGGTCCGGCCGACCAGGCGACCAAGTGGTACGCCGACTTCGCCAAGCTGGTCCAGCGCCTGAAGATCGACCGCGACTACGAGGTCGACGAGAAGAAGCGCACCGTCGGCGTGCTGGAGGAGGGTGTCACCCGGGTCGAGGACTACCTCGGCATGGACAACCTCTACGAGTCGGTGAACACCCCGCTGGTCGGCTTCCTGAACAACGCCATCAAGGCGAAGGAGCTGTACAAGCGGGACAAGGACTACGTCGTGATGAACGGCGAGGTCATGATCGTCGACGAGCACACCGGCCGCATCCTGGCCGGCCGCCGCTACAACGAGGGCATGCACCAGGCGATCGAGGCCAAGGAGGGGGTGGAGGTCCAGAACGAGAACCAGACCCTCGCGACCATCACCCTCCAGAACTTCTTCCGCCTGTACGACAAGCTGGCCGGCATGACCGGTACCGGCACCACCGAGGCGGCCGAGTTCCACCAGATCTACAAGCTTGGCGTCGTGCCGATCCCGACCAACAAGTCGCCGCTGCGCATCGACCAGCCCGACCTGATCTACAAGTCGGAGCCGGCCAAGTTCGCCGCCGTGGTCGAGGACATCGCCGAGAAGCACGAGAAGGGCCAGCCGGTGCTGGTCGGTACCGTCTCGGTCGAGAAGTCGGAGTACCTCTCGCAGGAGCTGCGCAAGCGCGGGGTCCCGCACGAGGTGCTGAACGCCAAGCACCACGAGCGCGAGGCGCAGATCGTCGCGCAGGCGGGCCGCAAGGGCGCCGTCACCGTCGCCACCAACATGGCCGGCCGTGGTACCGACATCATGCTCGGCGGCAACCCGGACCACCTCGCCGCGGCCGAGCTGGCCCAGCGCGGACTCTCCTCGGCCGACAACCCGGAGGAGTACGAGGCCGAGTTCCCGGCCGCGCTGGAGAAGGCCAAGGCCTCCGTGAAGGCGGAGCAGGAGGAGGTCAAGGAGGCCGGCGGTCTCTACGTCCTCGGCACCGAGCGGCACGAGTCCCGCCGGATCGACAACCAGCTGCGCGGCCGTTCCGGCCGTCAGGGCGACCCGGGCGAGTCCCGCTTCTACCTGTCCCTGGGCGACGACCTGATGCGTCTGTTCAAGGCCGGCATGGTCGAGCGCGTGCTCTCGATGGCCAACGTGCCCGAGGACGTGCCGATCGAGTCGAAGATGGTCACCCGGGCGATCGCCTCCGCGCAGACCCAGGTCGAGCAGCAGAACTTCGAGATCCGCAAGAACGTCCTCAAGTACGACGAGGTGCTGAACCGCCAGCGCGAGGTCATCTACGGCGAGCGCCGTCGCGTGCTGGAGGGCGAGGACCTGCAGGAGCAGGTCGGCCACTTCATGGACGACACCGTCCAGGCGTACGTCCAGGCCGCCACCGGTGAGGGCTTCGAGGACGACTGGGACCTGGAGAAGCTCTGGACCGCGCTCAAGCAGCTCTACCCGGTCACCCTGGAGCTGGAGCAGCTGGAGGAGGAGGCCGGCGGCGCCGCCGGGCTCACCTCGGAGTTCCTCACCAAGGTCATCCAGGAGGACGTCCAGGCGCAGTACGGCGCCCGTGAGGACCAGCTCGGTGCGGAGATCATGCGCGAGCTGGAGCGCCGGGTCGTCCTCTCGGTGCTGGACCGCCGCTGGCGCGAGCACCTCTACGAGATGGACTACCTGCAGGAGGGCATCGGCCTGCGGGCTATGGCGCAGCGCGACCCGCTGGTCGAGTACCAGCGCGAGGGCTTCGACATGTTCACCGCGATGATGGAGGGCATCAAGGAGGAGTCCGTCGGCTACCTGTTCAACCTGGAGGTCCAGGTCGAGCAGCAGGTCGAGGAGGTCCCGGTCGAGGACGCCGCGGTGCTCCTCGACAAGCTGGAGAAGGACTCCGCCCGTCCGGAGATCAAGGCCAAGGGCCTGGAGGCCCCGAAGCCGCAGCGGCTGCACTACACGGCCCCCTCGGAGGAGGTCGGCGGCGGTGTGGTCGAGGGCGAGTTCGAGGACCTCGGCGCGGAGGACGAGGGCGACGGGCTGACCCGCGCCGAGCGCCGCAAGGCCGCCAAGTCGGCCAAGGGCCGCCGCCGCAAGAGCTGAATCCGGTCCGGCCGCTCCGGCCGGCCGCCGCGCAGGGCGCCGCTCCCGTACGGGGGTGGCGCCCTGCGCCGTTCGCGGACGCCCCTGCGGCGCGTTCACCGGGCCTCCACGGCGGTGCACTGCCACTGGCCGGCCGGTCCGCGCGGCTCCAGCCGGAACGCGACCACGTGGTGCCGGGTGCCGAGGTCGACCCGGACACAGGCCTCGACGGCCTCCGGCGAGGGCGAGCGGTCGTGTACCGGGCCGAGTCTCGGCCGCTCGCCGGTGCGGGTCCGGCGCAGGGTGCCGGCCCGGACCAGGGCGGCGAGCTGGCCGTAGCCGTCCAGCGTGGTGTGGCGCAGCAGCTGGCCGGACGGCCGGGCGCCGGTGAGCACCTCCACCAGCTGGTGGGCGAACCGGGTGCTCAGCCCGGCGCGCGGGTCGTGGCCGGGCGCGGCGGCGCAGGCGGCTCGGGGGTGGCGCGGCCGCCGATCGGTCTGCGGGGCGCGACAGGTCCGGGAGGCGGCGCGCGGACGGTGCGGGCGCGCCGACAGCACGGTGGGAGGGACGGCGGGCCGGACGGGAGGGCCGGCGGCCGGGACGGGCGGGACCGGCGGGGCGGGGCGGTTCGGGCAGGTGGTCATGGGCCTTCTTCGGAGCGGGTGGTACGAGTACGGACGGGTCCTTGCTAGCCGGGGCCCGCACGCGGTGGCAACCGGGTTCCCGGCCCGGCCCGGGGTGGTCCGGAAGTTCACCTATCCGGGTGAGCCGACCGCTGCGGCAAGGGCTGTGGGCCCGGTTCGGGAGGCGCGGGGTTGACGCCCGGCGCCGCGCGGAAGGGCCCGAAAGGGGACGGTGGGATCGCCGGGACGGCGGCGGGCCCCGGCCGGGCCGGGCGGCCGTGCTGTGCCGGGCCGGAGACCGGGGCCGAGGGCGGTACGGAGGCCGGAACCGGGTCGGGCCGCGCGGCGGCCGCGTTGCGCGGTCGGCCGGTCGGCGCGCACGATCGGATCCTGACCGGAACCAGGACCGGAACCGGACCCCGAAGCAGGACCGGAACCGGGCCGGGCCCCGGACAGGCCGGACGGGCGGAAGCGCGTGTCCGGCCCGGGACGGCCACCGCCCCCGGCGACACGACCACCGCCCCCGACGACGACAGGCGGCCGGCATGACGACACGGGTACCGACGACACGGCTGTCCGGGACACGGACGGCGGGACCGGGCACCACCGACGGCGCTCCCCGGCGCGGGCTGGTGCTGGGCGGCGGCGGCATGCTCGGCGCCGCCTGGACGGTCGGTGCGCTGTGCGCCGTCGAGGAGTCGACCGGCTGGCGGCCCGGCGACGCCGAAGTCCTGCTCGGCACCTCGGCGGGCGCGATCCTGGCCGCGCTGCTGGCCGCCGGCGTCGACGCCGGCGGGCTCCGTGACCACCAGCGCGGTCTGCCGGTCACGGACGGGCCGCTGGCCGGGATCGACTTCGACTACGACACGGCGGTCGGCGGTGCCCTGCCGCCGCGCCCACGGGCCGGTATCGGCTCGCCGGGCCTGCTGCGTGACGCGGTCCGCCACCCGCGCGAGTACCCGCTGCTGACCATGGTCTCGGCGATCGCCCCGCACGGCCGGGGTTCGCTGGAGCCGGTAGGCGGGCTGGTCGGTGCCCTGTTCGGCCCCGGCGGCTGGCCGTCCGGGCCGCCGGGTTCGGCGCTGCGGGTCGTGGCGGTGGACTACCGCGGCGGGCACCGGGTGGTCTTCGGGGACGCGGACGCGCCGCCCGCCGACGTCGCCGAGGCGGTGATGGCGTCCTGCGCGATCCCCGGGTGGTTCACGCCGGTCCGGCTGGACGGCTCCGCGTACGTGGACGGCGGCTGCTGGTCGGCCACCAACGCCGATCTGATGCTCGACCGGGGCCTGGACGAGGTGTACGTCCTCGCCCCGATGGCCCTGCGGAGGGATCCGCAGGGGCGCTCGAAGCCCGGCCGGGGCACGTCGGAACCCTGGCGCGCCCGGCGCGTCCGGGACCGCCCGCGCGGCGTACTGGCCCAGCTGGTGAGCCGCTACCGCCGGGCGGTGACCCGGCAGCTGCTCCGCGAGGCCGGTCTGCTGCGGGCCGGCGGGGTCCGTGTGCACCTGCTCGCGCCCACGCCGGCGGACCTGGCGGTGATGGGTCCGAACATGATGGATCCGGCCCGCCGGGGCCCGGTCCTGGAGAGCGCCCTGGCCACCTGCCGGGAGGCCCTGGAAGCCGCGCGGTGAGGACGGCGCAGGGGTGACCGGGCAGCCCTCGGCGGACGGACCGGGCCCGGCTGAGGCCCGGTTGCGGGTCCGGCTGTGGTCCAGAGGGTCGGGGCGTGCGTCGACGGCCGCGCGCCGGGGCGTGCCGCTGCGGACGGGGCGCCCGGGAGCCCCCGGGCCGCACGCCCGGCGGCGGGTGCGCCGGATCGGGACGAACGCGGTGATCACAGGGCGGCGTCGGGCGCTTATTCTGGGGGCGCTGGAAGCTGTGCCGCTGGACGAACCGGAGAGTGCCACCGATGCGCGTGTACGTGCCCACCACCCTGACCGGCCTGGCGGCGGCCCATTCCGGCGGTGCGCTGGAGCAGTCCGCGGCGTACGCCGTGACGCCCGCGCTGCGCGAGTGGTACGTCAGTGACGACCTGGAGGAACTGGAGTACGCGGCGCTGAACCGGGCCGCCCAGTCCTCGCTGCGGCTGCTGGCCGCCGAACCGGACGCCCCGCGCCGCCGCGTCGTGGTCGCGCTGGACGTCGCCGACTCGGCGGTGAAGCCGTTCCCCGGCGACGAGTACCAGGACCAGGCCTCGCTCGGCCGGGTGGTGCTCGCCGGACCGGTGAAGCTGGCCAAGGCGGCCGCGGTGCACGCGGACGTGGCCGACCAGGACGTGGTCACGGACGTCGAGGCGGCGGTGGCCGCGGTGGCGGCGGCCGACGCGGGCGACCAGGACGCCCAGTTCACCGTGGACGGCGCCGAGGACCACGACCTGCTCTGGTTCGCCACCCAGGAGATCACCGCACTGCTCCCCTGAGCCTGCCGGGGTCCGCCGGGCCGACCTGACGGCCGGGTGCCGGCGGGAGCTGCCCGTCCGTCCGTCCCACCCGCCCCACCCGCCCTGACCGGCGGGTCGGCGGTTCCGGCGGACGAGGGCGCGGTGATTCCCGCCCTACCGGTCTGTCGGTACCCGGCGTTACCGTTCCCTGCGTGCGCACTCATATCGTCTGGGACTGGAACGGCACGCTCTTCCATGACATGGAGGCGGTGCTCGGAGCGAGCAACGCCGCATTCGCGACCGTCGGCGTCGGGCCGATGACGCTGCAGGAGTACCGCGAGCAGTACGAGATCCCGATTCCCCGTTTCTACCAGCGGCTGCTCGGCCGGCTGCCCTCCGACGCCGAGTGGCTGGAGCTGGACGACGCGTTCCACCGCCGCTACCACGAGCTGAGCGTGGCCTGCGGGCTGACCGAGGGCGTGCTGGACCTGCTGGACGGCTGGCGGGCGGCCGGGCACAGCCAGTCGCTGCTGTCGCTGTACGAGCACACCCGGCTGCTTCCGGTGGTCGACGGCTTCGGCCTGACCGGGCAGTTCCTGCGGGTGGACGGGCGCAGCGGCCCGGCCGGCGGGCAGAAGGCGGAGCATCTGGTCCGGCACCTGGAGGCGCTGGGCGAGCACGTGGACCCGGCCCGGACGGTGCTGATCGGGGACGCGGCGGACGACGCGCTCGCCGCGCTGAGCGCGGGTGCGCACGCGGTGCTGTACACCGGCGGCTCGCACACCCGGCAGAAGCTGGAGCCGGTGGGCGTGCCGGTGGTGGACACGCTGGCCGAGGCGGTCGAGCTGGCCGCCCGGCTCACCGGCTGAGGCGACACCCGCCCGCGCGTCCACCCGGAGCCCCCCGGGGACCGGCCCGGGACCGGACCGGCACCCGCAGAGGATCCGCCGAGGCTCGCCGGCACCCCACCGACGGCCCGACGGCCCGACGGCCCGACGGCCCGACGGCCCGCGAGGCCCGGGGCCTGTCCGTACGGCCGCCGGCCGTCCGCCAACGGTGGCGTGGCGCGCGCCACGTCCACCGTTGGCGTGTCCGGGCGGGCGATCGGGCCCGCCGCTGGTCAGTCTGGAGGGCGTCGGGCCCGTCGTCGGAGCGGGCCGGCCGCCGGACGACGAGTGGAGCCCGCCATGCCCATCGACGCAGTCACCCAGGTCCCGGTCCCGGGCAACGAGCCGGTGCGGACGTACGCGCCCGGCAGCCCGGAGCGGTCCCGGCTGGTGCGGCGGCTGGACGAGCTGGCGGCCGAGCCGGTCCCGCTGCCGATGACCATCGGCGGCGAGCAGCGGTTCGGCGGCGGTGAGCGGATCGACGTCGTCCAGCCGCACCACCACGCGGCGAAGCTGGGCGTGCTCGGCAACGCCACCCGGGAGGACGGCCGGGCCGCGGTGGACGCCGCGCTGGCGGCCGGCCGGGAGTGGCGGTCGCTCTCCTTCGACGACCGGGCGGCGGTGTTCCTGCGCGCCGCCGACCTGCTGGCGGGGCCCTGGCGGGACACCCTGAACGCGGCCACCATGCTCGGGCAGTCCAAGACGGCGCAGCAGGCGGAGATCGACTCGGCCTGCGAGCTGATCGACTTCTGGCGGTTCAACGTCCACTTCGCCCGGCAGATCCTGGCCGACCAGCCGGTCTCCTCGCCCGGGGTGTGGAACCGGACCGACCACCGCCCGCTGGAGGGGTTCGTCTACGCGGTCACCCCGTTCAACTTCACCGCGATCGCCGGCAACCTGCCGACCGCGCCCGCGCTGATGGGCAACACCGTGCTCTGGAAGCCGGCGCCGGCCCAGACGCTGGCCGCGTACCACCTGATGCGGCTGCTGGAGGCGGCCGGGCTGCCGCCCGGGGTGGTCAACATGGTGACCGGCGACGGACAGCAGCTCTCCGCGGTCGCGCTCGCCGACCCGGCACTGGCCGGGCTGCACTTCACCGGCTCGACGGCCACCTTCCAGTCGCTCTGGCAGACGGTCGGCGCCAACATCGGCACCTACCGGACGTACCCGAGGATCGTGGGGGAGACCGGCGGCAAGGACTTCCTGCTGGCGCACCGCTCGGCCGACCCGCAGGTCCTCAAGACCGCGCTGATCCGCGGCGCCTTCGAGTACCAGGGCCAGAAGTGCTCGGCGCTCTCCCGCGCGTACCTGCCGCGCAGCCTCTGGCAGCGGATCAAGGACGACTTCCTGGCCGAGGTGGACGCGCTGGCCGTCGGCGACGTCACCGACCTGTCGAACTTCATGGGCGCGCTGATCGACCGGCGGGCCTTCGAGAAGAACCGGGACGCGATCGAGCGGGCCAAGAGCGACCCGACGGTGGAGCTGGCGGCCGGCGGCCAGTACGACGACGCGATCGGCTGGTTCGTCCGCCCGACCGTGCTGGTCTCCTCGGACCACCGCAACGAGATGTTCCGGACCGAGTACTTCGGACCGATCCTCGCCGTCCACGTCTACGAGGACTCGCGCTGGGAGGACGTGCTCGGCCGGGTCGACTCCGGCGCGCCGTACGGGCTGACCGGCGCGGTGATCGCCCAGGACCGGTACGCGATCGCCCGGGCGGTGGAGGAGCTGCGGTTCGCGGCCGGGAACTTCTACATCAACGACAAGCCGACCGGTGCCGTGGTCGGCCAGCAGCCGTTCGGCGGAGGCCGGGCGTCGGGTACCAACGACAAGGCGGGCGCCGCGCAGAACCTGCTGCGCTGGACGTCGGCCCGGTCGATCAAGGAGACGTTCGTCCCGTCGACCGACCACGTTCATCCGCACATGGGGTGAGCTCCCCGGGCCTTTCGGCTTTCGGCGCAAACCCGAGGGCGGATTGGACAAGGTGTCCAGGACGGACCGATCTTCCTGCGGGTTTGCGCCTCCCTGTCCCCTGACACCTTCGATTGATCCCGTTAGGCTGGCTGGCGTCGTCGGGTGGCTCCGCAGGCCGAACGTTTCGTCCTACCCGCTGCAGGGCTGTTCCATGCGTGCCATGGACTCCTTTCAGCTGGAGGGTGCGGCAGGATTGCGGAAGACCCGGCGGTGCACACCCACACACCACCGAGTCACGCAACGGCGCGCGACAGGAGCCAAGAAGTCATGCAGACCAAGCTGGACGCAGCCAAGGCCGAACTGCTCAGGAAGGCAGCAGCAGCCGCTGAGAACAGCCAGGTGGGGGGAGCGGCGCCGGGGGAGGGTCTGAGCAACGGCGCTCTGACCGCATACCTGCACCACTACTACCTCCACACCGCGCCCGAGGACCTGGTCGACCGCGACCCGGTCGACGTGTACGGCGCGGCCGCCTCCCACTACCGCCTCGGCCTCAAGCGGCCGCAGGGCACCGCCGAGGTGCGGGTGCACACCCCCTCGGTGGAGGAGAACGGCTGGTCCTGCGGCCACACCGTGGTCGAGGTCGTCACCGACGACATGCCCTTCCTGGTCGACTCGGTCACCAACGAGCTGTCCCGCCAGGACCGGGCGATCCACGTCGTCATCCACCCGCAGCTGGTGGTCCGCCGCGACATCACCGGCAAGCTGCTGGAGATCCTCGACGTCGACGCCTGCGCCCGCAGCCAGGCCGCCGGTGCCGAGTGGCCGGCCGACGCGATCGTCGAGTCGTGGATGCACATCGAGGTCGACCGCGAGACCGACCGCGCGGACCTGCGCGCGATCGAGACCGACCTGCGCCGCGTGCTCGGGGACGTCCGCGAGGTCGTCGAGGACTGGGGCAAGATGCGCGACTCCGCGCTCCGCCTCGCCGACGAGCTCGCCGAGCAGCCCCCGACCGGCCTTCCCGAGCAGGAGGTCGGCGAGGCCTGGGAGCTGATGCGCTGGCTCGCCGACGACCACTTCACCTTCCTCGGCTACCGCGAGTACGACCTGGTCGAGCACGAGGGCGAGGAGGTCCTCAAGGCCGTCGCCGGGACCGGCCTCGGCATCCTGCGCTCCGACCCGATCGGCCACGACGACCAGCACCACGCCGTCAGCGAGGCCTTCGGCCGGCTCTCCGCGCCGGTCCGCGCCAAGGCGCACGAGAAGAAGCTGCTCGTCCTGACCAAGGCCAACAGCCGCGCCACGGTGCACCGCCCGTCCTACCTCGACTACGTCGGCGTGAAGAAGTTCGACGCCAACGGCGTGGTCGTCGGCGAGCGCCGTTTCCTCGGCCTGTTCTCGGCCGCCGCGTACACCGAGTCGGTCAGCCGCATCCCCGTGGTCCGCCGCAAGGTCCAGGACGTCATCGCCGAGTCCGGCTTCTCCACCGAGAGCCACGACGGCCGCGACCTGCTCCAGATCCTGGAGACCTTCCCGCGGGACGAGATCTTCCAGACCCCGGCCGGCGAACTGCTCCAGATCGCCACCAGCGTGCTCTACCTGCAGGAACGCCGGAAGCTGCGGCTCTTCCTGCGCCAGGACGAGTACGGGCGCTACTTCTCCGCGCTCGTCTACCTGCCGCGCGACCGCTACACCACCCGCATCCGGCTGCGCCTGATGGACCTCCTGATGCAGGAGCTCAACGGCGCCTCGATCGACTACACGGTCTGGTCGACGGAGTCCGTGCTGACCCGACTGCACTTCGTGGTCCGGGTGACCCCGGGCAGCGAGTTGCCGCACCTGAGCGACGCCGAGGTCGAGCGGATCGAGGCCAGGCTGGCCGAGGCCGCCCGGTTCTGGATGGACGGCTTCAACGACCAGCTGCACGTCGAGCTGGGCGAGGAGAGGGCCGCGGAGCTGTCCCGCAAGTACGCCAACGCCTTCCCCGACGGCTACCGCGCCGACTTCACCGCGCGCACCGCCGTCGCCGACCTCAAGCAGATCGAGTCGCTGCACGGCGAGGGCGACTTCCGCCTCAACCTGTACCAGCCGGTCGGCGCGGGCGACGACGAGCGCCGCTTCAAGATCTACCGGGTGGGCGGCCCGATCTCGCTCACCGAGGTCCTGCCGGTCCTCCAGCGGCTCGGCGTCGAGGTGCTGGACGAGCACCCCTACGCGCTGACCCGTTCCGACCACACCACCGCCTGGGTCTACGACTTCGGTCTGCGGCTGCGCGAGGCGGTCGAACTGACCGACGAGGCGCGCGAGCGGTTCCAGGAGACCTTCGCCGCCACCTGGACGGGCAAGGCCGAGAACGACGGCTTCAACGAGCTGGTCCTGACCGGCGGGCTGACCTGGCGCCAGGCGATGATGCTGCGCACGTACGCCAAGTACCTGCGCCAGGCGGGCTCCACGTTCTCCCAGGACTACATGGAGGACGCGCTCCGCAACAACACCCACACCACCCGCCTGCTGGTGAACCTCTTCGAGGCCCGGCTGAGCCCCAGCCACCAGCAGGGCGCCCTCGAACTGACCGAGGGCATCCTGGAGGAGCTGTCCGGCGCGCTGGACGAGGTCGTCTCCCTGGACGAGGACCGCATCCTGCGTTCCTTCCTCCACCTGATCAAGGCCACCCTGCGGACCAACTTCTTCCAGCACGACAGCGCGGGCGAGTGGCACTCGTACGTGTCGATGAAGTTCGACCCGAAGGCCATCCCGGACCTGCCGGCCCCGCGTCCGGCGTTCGAGATCTGGGTCTACTCGCCCCAGGTCGAGGGCGTGCACCTGCGCTTCGGCAAGGTCGCCCGCGGCGGTCTGCGCTGGTCCGACCGGCGTGAGGACTTCCGGACCGAGATCCTCGGCCTGGTCAAGGCGCAGATGGTGAAGAACACCGTCATCGTGCCGGTCGGCGCCAAGGGCGGCTTCGTCGCCAAGCAGCTGCCGGACCCGTCGGTGGACCGCGACGCCTGGCTCGCCGAGGGTGTTTCGTCCTACAAGACGTTCATCTCGGCGCTGCTGGACATCACCGACAACCTGGTCGGCGGCGAGGTCGTCCACCCGGCCGACGTGGTCCGCCACGACGAGGACGACACCTACCTGGTCGTCGCCGCGGACAAGGGCACCGCGACCTTCTCCGACATCGCGAACGGCGTCGCCGAGGCGTACGGCTTCTGGCTGGGCGACGCGTTCGCCTCCGGCGGCTCGGCCGGCTACGACCACAAGGGCATGGGCATCACCGCCCGCGGCGCCTGGGAGTCCGTCAAGCGCAACTTCCGCGAACTCGGCGTCGACACCCAGTCCGAGGACTTCAGCGTCATCGGCATCGGTGACATGTCCGGCGACGTCTTCGGCAACGGCATGCTGCTCAGCGAGCACATCCGCCTGGTCGCCGCCTTCGACCACCGGCACATCTTCCTCGACCCCAGCCCGGACGCGGCCGCCTCCTACGCCGAGCGCCGCCGCCTCTTCGAGCTGCCCCGCAGCTCCTGGGACGACTACGACAAGTCGCTGATCTCGCCCGGCGGCGGGGTCTTCCCGCGCAGCGCCAAGTCCATCCCGGTCTCCGCGCAGGTCCGCGAGCGCCTCGGCATCACGGCCTCCAAGCTGACCCCCGCCGAGCTCATGAAGGCCGTCCTGCAGGCGCCCGTCGACCTGTTCTGGAACGGCGGCATCGGCACCTACATCAAGGCCTCCACCGAGACCAACGCCGAGGTCGGCGACAAGGCCAACGACGCGATCCGGGTCAACGGCGAGCAGGTCCGCGCCCGCGTCATCGGTGAGGGCGGCAACCTCGGCTGCACCCAGCTCGGCCGCATCGAGTACGCGGCGACCGGCGGCCCGCAGGCCGGCGGCGGCTGGATCAACACCGACGCCATCGACAACTCGGCCGGCGTGGACACCTCGGACCACGAGGTCAACATCAAGATCCTGCTCAACCAGGTCGTCGGCGACGGCGACATGACGGTGAAGCAGCGCAACACCCTGCTCGCCGAGATGACCGACGAGGTCGGCCACCTCGTGCTGCGCAACAACTACGCGCAGAACGTGGTGCTGGCCAACGCCGTCGCCCAGGCGCACAGCATGGTCAACGTCCACTCCCGGATGATCAACCGCCTGGAGTCGGCCGGCCAGCTCGACCGGGGCCTGGAGTTCCTGCCCGCCGAGCGGCAGATCCGCGAGCGCCAGCAGAACGGCCGGGGCCTGTCCCAGCCGGAGATGTCGGTGCTGCTCGCCTACACCAAGATCACCCTGGCCGACGAGCTGCTCGCCACCGAGCTGCCCGACGACCCGTTCTTCCGCACCGCGCTGCACGACTACTTCCCGAGCGCGCTGCGGACCCGGTTCGCCGAGCAGATCGACCAGCACGCCCTGCGCCGCGAGATCATCACCACGCTGATCGTCAACGACACGATCAACCGCGGTGGCTGCACCTTCGCCTTCCGCCTGAAGGAGGAGACCGGCGCCACCTACGAGGAGATCGCCCGGACGCACACCGCCGCGCGGGCCGTCTTCGGCCTGGAGGAGATCTGGGGCGAGATCGAGGCACTGGACAACCAGGTCCCGGCCCGTGCCCAGACCAAGATGCGCCTGCACTCGCGCCGCCTGGTCGAGCGCGCCACCCGGTGGATGCTCAACAACCGGCGCCAGCCGCTGGACATCGCCGGCACCATCGAGTTCTTCCACGACCGGGTCAACCAGGTCTGGGGCTCGCTGCCCAAGCCGCTCCGCGGCGAGGACCTCGCCTGGTTCGAGTCGATCTACAACGAGCTGGCCGAGGCCGGCGTGCCGGAGGCGCTCGCCACCCGGATCGCGGGCCTCTCCTCGACCTTCCCGACCCTGGACATCACCGAGGTCGCGGACCGGTCCGGCAAGGACGTCGCCGACGTCGCCGAGCTCTACTACGACCTCGCCGACCGCCTGCAGATCACCCACCTGCTCGACCGCATCATCGAGCTGCCCCGGACGGACCGCTGGTCGTCGATGGCCCGTGCCGCCATCCGAGAGGACCTCTTCGCGGCCCACGCGGCGCTGACCGCCGACATCCTGGCCTGCGGCCCCGACGGCGCCACCCCCGAGGAGCGCTACAGCGACTGGGCGGACCTCAACTCCACCCTGCTGAACCGCGCCAAGAGCACCCTCGACGACATAAGGGGTTCGGACAACTACGAGCTGTCCAGCCTCTCGGTCGCGATGCGCGTCATCCGCACCCTGCTCCGCACGGGCTCGATGCGCTGACGGACGGCTGTTCACACGGCGGGGCCGCCGCCGCGGGCGCGGGGCCCCCCCGGGGGGGTGTGGGGGAACCCCGGGGGGCCGGGGGGGCAGGTGGGGGTGTGGAGCTGTCACAGCGGGGTCGGTTGAGGAGCGGGGACCAGTGGGCGTTCGGGGAGCTGTTCGACGAGACGGCGGGTGACCTGTACCGGTACGCGGTGCGGGTGTCGGGGGACTGGGCGGTCGCGGAGGACGTCGTCCAGCTGACCTTCCTGGAGGCGTGGCGGCTGCGCCACAGACTGCACGAGGGCGACGAGTCGGTGCGCCCCTGGCTGTTCGGGGTCGCCGCCAACGTGCTGCGCAACACGGCCCGTGCGGCCCGGCGGCACCGGGCCGCGATGGAGCGGTTGCCGGAGCGCGACGTGGTGCCGGACTTCGCCGACGAGCTGGTCGGGCGCCTCGACGACAGTGCCCAGCTGGCCGCCGCCCGGCGCGCCCTGGTCCGGTTGCGGAAGGCCGAGCGGGACGTGTTCGGCCTCTGCGTCTGGGCCGGGCTGGACTACGCGAGCGCCGCGGAGGCCCTCGGGGTGCCGATCGGGACGGTGCGTTCGCGGCTCTCGCGCGCCCGCACCAAGCTGCGTGCGCTGGCGGAGGAAGAGCTCGGAAGTGGACGGGAACTCCGCGCGGAGGTCGGACAGGTACGGGGTGGCCGCGTCGATGCGGCCCGGTCGACACGGGAGACGAACCGATGAACGAGCACGAACGTGCGGAGCTGGCGCGGCTGTTGCCGCCGCCGGCGCGGCCCGAACTCTCTGCCGACCGCCACCGGCTGTTGAGGGGACATCTGATGAGTGAGATCCGGGAGACGAAGCCCGCGCGGGTCCGACGCGGAAAGCTCGGCTGGGTGGCGGTTCCTGCCCTGGCGGGCGGTCTGGCGCTGGCGGTGGTGCTGACGGCGGGCGGCGGTGAGGGCAGCCCGCAGAAGCAGCAGCAGGTCCAGAGCCGGACCACCGGGGACACCACGCTGAACGCGGCCCCGGCCGCCGCCGTGCAGCTGCTGACGCAGGTCGCCGACACCGCGGCCGGCAAGCCCGACCAGAAGCCCGGCAAGAACCAGTTCGTCTACGTGGACAGCCTGGTCTCCTTCGCCACCGTCAACCTGGCCACCGGCGAGTCGACCATCGACAAGCCGCACCGCCGTCAGATCTGGCTCTCGGCGGACGGCAGCCAGTGGGGCGTGCTGAAGGAGGAGGGGAGGTCCCACGAGACGGGCGAGCGCAAGCCCGGGGACACGCGTCCCGCGCCGCGCACCGACGGCGGCGAGTGGGTCGACCCGACCACCAAGCCGAGCCTGAACGCTCCGACGTACGCGTACCTGGCCGGACTGCCGACCGACCCGGACGCGCTGCTGAAGAAGATCTACACGGAGACCAAGGGCCAGGGCCGGACCCCCGACCAGGAGGCCTTCACGACCATCGGCGACCTGCTGCGCGAGCAGCTGGCGCCGCCGGCGGTCAGCGCCGCGCTCTACCGGGCGGCGGCGAAGATCCCCGGGGTCACCGTGATCGACGACTCGGTGGACGCGTCGGGCCGGCACGGTGTGGCCGTGGCGCACGTGGACGGCGGCGTCCGGAGCGAGTGGATCTTCGATCCGAAGACCCACGAGTTCCTCGGCGAGCGTCTGGTCGTCGTCGGCGAGGGCAGCGACCTGGGCAAGCCGGGCACGGTGTCCGGGCACTCGGCGGTGCTGGGCCGCACGGTCACCGCCCAGGCCGGTGAGGAGCCGAAGCAGAAGAACGCCTGATCGCGTCGTCAGTGAAGCTGTGGGGCCCGGTGGAAGCGGGCCCCACAGCCGTTTTCGGTGCCCGGTGCCCGGTGCCCGGTGCCCGGTGCCCCTGGTGCCCCGAGCCCGGTGCCCGGCGTGCCCGTGGGGTCAGCGCCCGGCCGCCCGCTGCAGCGCGCTGGCGAGCAGGGCGAGGTCGGTCGGCCCGTTGCCCAGCTCGCGCACCGGACGACGGGCCGGCGGCGCCCCCAGCTGGAGCGGGTCGATCGCGACGACGGTGGGCCGCAGGGTGGCGGTGCGCGGGATGCGGCCGCTGATCCGGGCGGTCTGGAACGCGGTCACGCCGCCGTCCGGCAGCCGCAGGTAGCCGCGGCCCGGGGTGGAGTCCGGCAGCGCGGCGGCGTCGCCGAGGTGGATGAGCAGGTCGGAGTCGGCCGGGTCGTCGGTGCGCAGCGCGATCCGCAGCAGGGCGGCCTCGTCGACCTCGGTGCCGGCGCTCTCCTCCGGGCGTCCGGTGGCCACCGCGAGGTGGACGCCGAGCGGGCCGCCGCGCCGGGCGACGGCGGCCAGTGCCCGGGCGAGCGGCCGGCCGGCCGGGGAGGTGGGGGAGAGCAGCGCGTCGTAGTCGTCGACCACGACGACGAGCCGGGCCGGGACCGGGCCGGCGGGTGCGGCCGGCGCGGCGGGCGGCGCCGGCGGTTCGGAGCTGCGGGGCTGGACGATCCGGGGCACGGACGGCGTGCCGCCCGCACCGACGACGGCGGGGACGGGGACGGGGACGGGGACGGCCGGCCGGTCGGCGTGGAGGGTATCGTCGAGCCCCCCGTCGAGGATGCGGGTGGCGTGCCAGGAGGCGAAGTCCAGCCCGTCGAAGAGCCGCTCGCGCAGCACCAGCTCGTCCTCCAGCGCCTCGGCGGCGAGCAGCGCCGCGCGCGGGTCGGTGGCGGCGTTGACCAGCCCGGTGACGTGCGGCAGCTCGGTGCACCCGGCGAGGCCGTCCTCGCCGGCCCGGCCCTCGACGACGGTGACGGCCAGCCGCTCGGGGCGCTCGGAGACCGCCAGCGAGGCGATCAGGGTCCGCAGCAGCTCGGTCTTGCCGGAGCCGCGCGCGCCGCCGACCAGCAGGTGCGGGCCGCCCGGGTCGGGGGACGGGAGGGTGAGCTCCGGGTCGGCGAGGTCGAGGGTGCAGAGCTCGTCGCGCGTGGTGCCGAGCAGGGCGGTGGCGGCGCCGATGCCGCCGGCGTGCGCGTCCCAGCGGGCGGAGAGCTTGGCGGGGGTGACGGTGTCGAGCTGGAGCAGGTCGAGCAGGCGCAGGGCGTCCGGGAGCGGGCCGCGGGTGACGGGTGCGGCCTCGCGCAGCGGGGCGAGGACGCGGGCGAGCCGTTCGGCCCAGGCGTCCGAGACCGCGTCGAGGGAGACCTCGTGCAGGGTCTCCCGGCCGCGGGCGACCGGCCGGTCGAGCGAGAGCTGGGTGCCGACCTCGCCGGTGATCAGGGCGGTGGCGCCGATGCCGCGGGGCAGCAGTTCGGGCTGTTCGGCGAGGCAGACCGGGAAGATGCCGACGGCCGGGCCCTGTCGCAACAGCAGGTCGAGGGCCTGCCGGGCGGCCTGGCTGTTCGGGCGCCCGTCGACCACCACGACGGTGGCGGGGTGGCCGCCGAGACCGGTCGGGCCGGTGAGGCGGGTGGTGAGCTCGGTGAGCCGGGCGGTGGCCTGGTCGTCGTCGAGGCCGAGCAGCAGCCGGCAGTCCTGGCCGTCGGTGGGGCGCAGGTGGGGCAGCCAGAGCGCCCAGGCCCAGGTGTCGGCGCGGTCCTGCGGGGCGCGGGCCGGGTCGGCGTCGACCACGACGAGGCTGAGCCCGGTCGGCGGGTGCAGCGCCGCGAGCTGGGCGACGACGGCGCGGGTGAGCGCGTCGAGCCGGTCGCGCGGTCCGCTGAGGCCGAGGCTCCCGGCGGTCTGCAGGTCGAGCGTGACCGGGACGGCGGGCAGCACGGTGCCGGGGGAGGTGCCGGGGCCGCCGGGCCGGTCGGCGGTGCCGAGCCGCAGGGTGAGCGCGTCGGGGTGGCCGGGGCCGCGCTCCCAGAGCCGGGGGCCGGGGCCGAGCGCGTTGAGCAGCAGGGTGGCGAGGTCGGGCCAGCGCTCGCGCTGGGCGGCGGCCTGCCGGGTGCGGACGGCGGCGTGGTGGCGCTCGGCGCTCTCCTGGCCGGGCGGCTCGGCGGCGGTGCGGCCGAGCCGGAGCGAGAGCAAGCCGCGGCCCCGGCCGGTGGGCGGCTCCGGCGCGGCGGGCGGTTCGGCGGCGGGCGGCGCGGGGCGGACGGGCGCGGGGGCGGCGAGCTGGAGGTGGCCGTGGCCGTCGGGGAGCGCGGCGCGGGCGGGCGCCCCGGGGGCGTCCCCGGCCTCCGGGCCGGTGACCCGGAGGGTGGACTCGCCGATCCGGAGCAGTCCGGTGCCGTCGAGCGGGACGGCCTCCTCGGGCGGGCCGGGCGGCACGATCCGGCCGTCCACGGTGGTGCCGTTGGTCGAGCCGAGGTCGCGGACGGTCACCGTGCCGTCGTCGGCGAGGTGCAGGGAGAGGTGGAGCCGGGAGACGTCCGGGTCGTCGATCGGGACGTCGGCCTCGCCCGAACGGCCGACCCGGATCTCCCGGCCGTGCAGGCGGTGCACGCCGCCGGCGTCGGGGCCGCCGACCACCCGGAGCTCGGCGGCGGCCGGGCCGTCGTCGGGGTCGTCGGCGGTCGGGTCGGGTTCGTTGAGGCTGAGGACGGCGCCGTCCAGCAGCGGGGGGTGGCCGAGCAGCGTGTGCTCGTCCACCCGGTGCGCCCCGGCGTACAGGTGCACGTGGGTGGCGGCCCGCGGGCCGCGCACGCCCACGGCGCCCGCGAGCGCGCCCGCGAGGGATCCGAGCGCGGTGCCGACGGGCGCGGTGACCAGCACGTCGACGTAGGGGATGGCGGAGCCGGCGACTGCCGGTCCGCTGCGCGGTCGGAGGACGGTCAGCCGGATCTGCATCTCGCCCGCGGTCCCTTCTGCTGGTGTGACGCCTGGTGCCGCTGCCCCGGCCCGCCGCGAGTGACGTCGGCGTGGCCGGCACCGCATGGGCCACAAGAGTGGCGACTGTCATCCTGCCATCCGTCACGGACAGTCCGCGCACGGTACCGGATCTGACGATCTTGCGATCATCGCCATGGTGGAGGCGACGGAGGGTCAGGTCAACCGCCGCCCTGCCCGCGGCCGGGGCGAACGCGGCCGGAGGCCTCCGGGTCGTCCCCCGGGGGATGTCCCCCAACCCGGGCGAACCCCCTCGCCGGTCGCCTCAAAAACATGAACGGACACCGTTAGAGTGGCCGGAAACACGGGCCCGGCAGGCTCACCGCACCTGCGGGGGAGCGCCCCGCGCGGGCGGCACGGCGAGGAGTGCGACAGGTGCGGCCAGTCGGCAGCAAGTATGTGCTTGAGGAGACCCTCGGGCGGGGGGCCACCGGCACCGTCTGGCGCGGACGGGTCCGCGCCGACGTCGCCGTGCCCGGCAGCGAGCCGGGGCAGTCGGTCGCGATCAAGGTGCTGCGCGAGGAGCTCGCCGCCGACCCCGACGTCGTGATGCGCTTCCTGCGCGAGCGCTCGGTCCTGGTCCGGCTCACCCACCCGAACATCGTCAAGGTCCGCGACCTGGTCGTCGAGGGCGAGCTGCTCGCCCTGGTGATGGACCTGATCGACGGCCCCGACCTGGCCCGCTACCTGCGCGGCAACGGCCCGTTCAGCCCGATCGCCGGGGCCCTGCTAATGGCCCAGGTCGCCGACGCGCTGGCCGTCAGCCACGCCGACGGCATCGTCCACCGGGACCTCAAGCCGGCCAACGTCCTGCTCGCGACCGCCGTCGTGGACGGCACCGAGCAGATGCACCCGATGCTGACCGACTTCGGCATCGCCCGGCTCGCCGACTCCCCGGGCATCACCCGCAGCCACGAGTTCGTCGGCACCCCGGCCTACGTCGCCCCGGAGTCCGCGGAGGGCCGCCCGCAGACCTCCGCGGTGGACGTCTACGGCGCCGGGATCATGCTGTACGAGCTGGTCACCGGCCGCCAGCCGTTCCAGGGCGACAACCCGCTGGCCGTGCTCCAGGCCCACCTCGCCCAGGAGCCGCAGCGTCCGTCCACGATGCCCGAGCCGCTCTGGACGGTGATCGAGCGCTGCCTGCGCAAGGACCCGGCGCAGCGGCCGAGTGCCGTGACGCTGGCCCGCGCGCTGCGCGTGGTCGCGGCCGGGGTGGGCGTGCACGCCTCCCCGGCGGCGGTGGACGCGGCGCTGGCCGTCGGTGCCCTGCTCCAGCCGGACCGGCAGCCCGCCCCGGTGCCGGGCGCCCCGATGGGGGTGCCGGGCGGACCGTTCGGCGCGCCCGGTGCCGAGGACCGCACCCAGGTGCTCCCGGCAGGCCAGCCGGGCCAGCCGGGCCAGCCCGGTCAGCCCGGTCAGTTCGGCCAGCCCGGCCAGGAGTACGACCCGGCGGCCGCGACGCGGGTGATGGGCACCCAGCCGCCCCCGTACGACCCGGCCGCCGCGACCCGGATGATGCCGCCCGTGCCGCCGCCCCCGCCCGGCCCGCCGCAGCCCGAGGCGCCGCACCCGTGGCAGACCCAGCTGCGCGCGGCCCGCGACCGCAACCAGCAGACCGAGGTCAGCTACTTCGCCCCCGAGGACTTCGACGCCCCGCCGGTCGCCCCGGCGCCGTACCAGGCCGGCGGGCGCCCGCCCGGCCCGCCGCAGGGCCACCAGGCGCCGCAGCAGGCCCCGCAGCAGCCGGGCGGCTACCGGCAGGCCCCGCCGCCGGGCTACGCCCAGCGTCCGCCGGTCGCGCCGCCGCCCTACCAGGCACCTCCGGCGGGTCGTCCGCAGCCGCCCGGCGGCTACAACCGGCCGCCGCAGCACAACCAGGCCCCGCAGGGCGGCCGGCCGCCGCACGGACAGCCGCCCCAGCCGTACGGGCAGCAGGCCCCGGCCGGCCCGCAGGGCGGTCACCGTCCGGCGCCGCAGCAGTCCGCCCCGCCGGCGCCCCCGCGCCGGGCGGAGCCGCCCGCCCCCCAGCGCCGTGAGCCTCCGCAGCGCCGGGCCGAGCCGCCGCAGGAGCCGTCCCGCCGGGAGGCGGCGCCCGCCCGCGAACGGCGTCCGCGCAGCCGCAACCGGATGTACATCCCGGGCCTCGGCTGCCTGAAGGGCTGTCTGATGGTGCTGCTGGTCCTGGCGGTGGCCGCGGTGGCGCTGTGGAACTTCACCCCGCTGCCGGAGTACTGGGACAGCGTGCAGGGCTGGTTCTCCGACGCGAGCGACTGGGTGAGCCACCTGTTCGGCAACTCGAAGAACTGACGGCCGGCCCGGGGAGGCCGGCCCGGGGCGGGGCCCGCGGGGCCGACGGCGGGGCCGCCGGCCACCGGCCCCGCCGGGGGCGGTGCCGCGGGCCCGACCGGCAACGGGATTGACGCTATGTCGATAATTCACAAGATTTCTCGGCCCCCAGTACCCGCCGAGCACCGTCAGGCGGCCCCCGGAGGGCGCCCGGACGCGTAGGTTGGTCGCTGTTGTCCCGCCCCACCGAGCGCCCCGCACCCTCCCGGGACGCTCCCGCCGCCCACGGAGCAGCATTGGCACGCAAGATCGGCAGCCGCTACACCGTCCACCAGGTGATCGGCCGGGGCTCGGCCGGGACGGTCTGGCTCGGTGAGGGCCCGGACGGCCCGGTCGCGGTCAAGCTGCTCCGCGAGGACCTCGCGGCCGACCAGGTGCTGGTCGGCCGTTTCGTGCAGGAACGCGCGGCGCTCACCAGCCTCGACCACCCCCGGGTGGTCGGCGTGCGCGACATGGTGGTCGACGGCAACGACCTCGCGCTCGTCATGGAGCTGGTCCAGGGCACCGACCTGCGGTCCCGGCTGGAACGGGACGGCGCGCTCGCCCCGCAGACCGCCGTCTCGGTCATCGCGGACGTCGCCGACGGCCTGGCCGCCGCCCACGCGGCCGGCATCGTGCACCGCGACGTCAAGCCGGAGAACGTCCTGCTCGACCTCTCCGCAGCCCCCGGGCCCGGTGGCGCCCCGCGCGCCAAGCTGACCGACTTCGGCGTCGCCCGGCTGGTCGACGCCCCGCGCCGGACCCGTGCCACCCGGATCATCGGCACCCCCGACTACCTCGCCCCCGAGATCATCGAGGGCCTGGAACCGCGCGCGGCCGTCGACATCTACGCCCTCGCCACCGTGCTGTACGAGCTGCTGGCGGGCTTCACCCCGTTCGGCGGCGGCCACACCGGCGCGGTGCTGCGCCGGCACGTCACCGAGCAGGTGCCGCCGATCCCGGGCCTGCCCGACGGCCTCTGGCGGATCATCGCCGAGTGCCTGGCCAAGGCCCCCGCCTCCCGGCTGCGCGCGGCCGAGCTGGCCACCCGGCTGCGCGAGCAGCTGCCCGCGATGGCCGGGCTGCCGGTGCTGGCCGTCCCGCAGCAGGGCCGCCCGGCGGCCGAGGAGCAGCTCACCCCGGGCGAGGCGGTGTACGCCGAGGTGGACGCCGGACCGGGCACCCACAAGCGGCGGCGCGGCCCGGCCGTCCCGCTGGTCCCGGGGGCCGCCCCGGACTCCACCCGGGACACCCACACCAGCCTGCGCCGCCCCTCCGCGGACGAGCTGGCCTCGTATGCGGCCGAGTCGCGGGCGCAGCGGACCGCCCCGGGCGCGGCGCACCGCCGGGACCGCCAGGCGCTGCTGCGCCGCCGCCGGATGCTGGCGGTCCTGCTGGCCACGGTGCTGCTGCTGGCCGGCGCCGCGGCGGCCTGGACCGCGTTCGCCGCCACCGTTCCGGACGCCGGGCAAGGTCCCCGCCCGGCCGTCGTCCCGACGGCGCCGCGGGCCCCCTAGGGCGCCGCGACCCTGCCCGCGGGGCAGAGCCGGACGGCCCCGGGGGACGGTCCGCAGGCCCGTCGGGGCGGGCCGGGCGGCGCGCTCGCGGCACCGGACGCCCCCCGGGGTCGTCCGGTGCCTCCCGGGAACCATTACCCTGGGGGCGTGGCAGCCGTCGATCCTTCCGAAGAGCTCAAGAACCTCGAAACGACCATGGGGTCGATCGAGGCCGTCCTCGACCTGGACAAGATCCGGGCCGACATCGCGGTCCTGGAGGAGGAGGCAGCGGCCCCCAACCTGTGGGACGACCTCGCGAACGCGCAGAAGGTGACCAGCAGGCTCTCCTTCCTCCAGGGTGAACTGCGCAGGGTCGAGGGCCTGCGCAGCCGCATCGACGACCTGGGCGTCCTGTTCGAACTGGCCGAGGCCGAGAACGACGCGGACACCCGCGTCGAGGCCGAGACCGAGCTGGCGGCCGTCGGCAAGGCGGTCGAGGAGCTGGAGGTCCGCACCCTCCTCTCCGGCGAGTACGACGCCCGTGAGGCGCTGATCAACATCCGTGCCGAGGCCGGTGGCGTGGACGCCGCCGACTTCGCCGAGCAGCTCATGCGCATGTACCTGCGCTGGGCCGAGCGCCACGGCTACCCGACCGAGGTCTACGACACCTCGTACGCGGAGGAGGCCGGCATCAAGTCCGCCACCTTCACCGTCAAGGCCCCGTACGCCTACGGCACCCTCTCGGTCGAGCAGGGCACCCACCGCCTGGTCCGCATCTCGCCCTTCGACAACCAGGGCCGCCGGCAGACCTCGTTCGCCGGTGTCGAGGTGCTCCCGGTCGTCGAGCAGTCCGACCACGTCGACATCGACGAGGGCGAGCTGCGCATCGACGTGTACCGCGCGTCCGGCCCGGGCGGTCAGGGCGTCAACACCACCGACTCGGCGGTGCGCATCACGCACCTCCCGACCGGCGTGGTGGTCTCCTGCCAGAACGAGCGCTCGCAGATCCAGAACAAGGCGTCCGCGATGAACGTCCTCCAGGCGAAGCTGCTGGAGCGGCGCCGCCAGGAGGAGCGGGCGGCGATGGACGCCCTCAAGGACAGCGGCAGCTCCTGGGGCAACCAGATGCGCTCCTACGTGCTGCACCCGTACCAGATGGTCAAGGACGTCCGGACCGAGTACGAGGTCGGCAACCCGCAGGGCGTGCTGGACGGTGACATCGACGGCTTCATCGAGGCCGGCATCCGCTGGCGCAAGCAGCGCGAGACCGCCGCGCAGCAGTAGGACGGCGATTCCCCGCGCAACAGCGGAACCGCGGACCAGGTGAGACGGAGAGGCCCCCGACCGGCAAGCGGTCGGGGGCCTCTCCGATGTGGTGCGTCCCGGTCAGGCCAGCGCCTGCCGCGCGAGCAGCACCACCGCGAGCAGTCCGGCCAGGACGGCCAGCAGCATCGCGGGGGAGAGCGCGGCGAACGGGTTCTGCTGCTCCTGCAGCCTGGCCCGGGTGGCACGGCACGTGGGGCAGCGGCCCTCGCTCACTCGGCCGTTGCAGTTGGCGCACACCAGATGGTCGCAGGTCATGCGATCTCCTCCTCGCTGCTACAGCCAACGCACCGGACCGGGCCTTGGTTCCTTCATGTGCCCTGTGCGGGGGATCGGTCAACCCCGACCGCCACCTCCACTCTGCCAGGTTCTCCGCATTCCGGCCCCCGGGCTGTGAGATGGCTCCCAATATTCGGGGCAAAGCCGGTCATTCTCCCCCAGGTTTCCGGTTCCGTCGAGGCCCGAGCCTGCGAGCGCGGCGTCGCTTCGCGTATGGTCCCAAGCCGGGAGCGGCCCTTTCGCTCCCCTCGCCCGCCCCTGGGCCGGGCAAGCCGAGGGGTGGACCGACCGAGGACTGGCGCCGCCTAGGATGGCCTCCGTGATGCAGCCGTGATCAGATTCGACAACGTCTCCAAGACCTATCCCAAGCAGAATCGTCCCGCCCTGGACAACGTCTCGCTGGAGATCGAGAAGGGTGAGTTCGTCTTCCTGGTCGGCTCGTCCGGCTCGGGCAAGTCCACCTTCCTGCGCCTCTGCCTGCGCGAGGAGCGCCCCAGCACGGGCGAGGTGCACGTGCTCGGCAAGGACCTGGGCAAGCTCTCCAACTGGAAGGTGCCGCACATGCGCCGCCAGCTGGGCACCGTCTTCCAGGACTTCCGCCTGCTGCCGAACAAGACGGTCTCGCAGAACGTGGCCTTCGCCCTCGAAGTGATCGGCAAGCCGAAGAGCGCCATCAACAAGGTGGTGCCCGAGGTGCTCGACCTGGTCGGCCTCGGCGGCAAGGAGGACCGCATGCCGGGCGAGCTGTCCGGTGGTGAGCAGCAGCGCGTGGCGATCGCCCGGGCGTTCGTGAACCGCCCGATGCTGCTGATCGCGGACGAGCCCACCGGCAACCTCGACCCGCAGAACTCGATCGGCATCATGAAGCTGCTCGACCGGATCAACCGCACCGGCACCACCGTGCTGATGGCCACCCACGACCAGGCCATCGTCGACCAGATGCGCAAGCGCGTCATCGAGCTCGACAAGGGGCTGCTGGTCCGCGACCAGGCCCGCGGCGTCTACGGATACCAGCACTGATCCCTCAGCGCTGAGCCCGTGGGCAGCCCGCCCGCCTCGCCCGACCAGCAGTACCGACCCTGGAGTTGTTGAACGCATGCGCGCCCAGTTCGTCCTGTCGGAGATCGGTGTGGGTCTCCGCCGCAACCTGACGATGACCATCGCGGTGGTCGTCAGTGTCGCGCTCTCCCTCGCCCTCGCCGGTGCCTCGCTCCTGGTCCGGGACCAGGTGAACTCCATGAAGGGGTACTGGTACGACAAGGTCGAGGTCAGCATCTACTTCTGCACCAAGTCGGACGCCCGCAACTCGCCGCAGTGCCAGGCGGGCGCGGCCACCGACCAGCAGATCGCCGAGATCAAGACCCAGCTGGACAAGATGGACTCGGTGGTCCAGTCCTCGACCTTCGAGAACTCCGCCGAGGCGTACAAGCACTGGAAGGAGATGAACCCGGACAACCCGCTCATCTCCGTCCTCGGCCCGGAGGCCATCCCGCAGTCCTGGCGGGTGAAGCTCAAGGACCCGACCAAGTACGACGTCATCCAGAGCGCCTTCGCCGGCAAGCCCGGCGTGAAGTCGGTCGAGGACCAGCGGAAGATCCTGGAGAACCTCTTCGGTCTGCTGAACGGTCTGCAGACGGCGGCGTTCGTGATCATGGTGCTGATGCTCTTCGTCGCCCTGCTGCTGATCGTCAACACCGTTCGGGTGTCGGCGTACAGCAGGCGGCGCGAGACCGGCATCATGCGCCTGGTCGGTGCTTCGAACTTCTACGTGCAGATGCCGTTCATCGCCGAGGCCGCGTTCTCCGCGCTGCTCGGTGCGGTGATGGCCTCCGGCCTGCTGCTCTGCGGCCACTTCTTCGTCCACAGCTGGCTGGCCGAGCGGGTCCAGTTCATCAACTTCATCGGGCTCGGCTCGGTGCTGGCGGTGATACCGCTGCTGGTGGTGGTCGGCATGGCGATGGCCGGCATCGCGGCCTTCTTCACCCTGCGGAAGTACCTCAAGGTCTAGCACCGCCTCAAGGCCCGGCACCGCGCCGGGCCCGACGGCTCCGAGGGCCCCGGCGGGCCCCGGCGGCCCCGGCCCCGGGCGGGGGGGCCCCCGGGGGCCCCCCCCCCCGGCGGGCCCGGGGGGGGGGCCGGGCGCCCCCACACCCCAG
>NZ_JBHXKE010000112.1:19317-29893 GCF_042722765.1 Kitasatospora sp. NPDC058406 | reverse complement strand
ATTCAGGCCGTGATCAGGTGCCCGCTGCCGCCGTGTCTAAGGCACTCCTGGTTGATCGCCGGATCCGGGGCGCTCGGCGAGGTGGCGGCGGCGATCCGCAACTCGATGATGTCGCGGACGGCGGGCCACTCGTCGTCCAGGATCGAGTAGAACGCGGTGGACCTGACCACTCCGTCGAGCCCGCGCGAGTGCGCCCGCCGGACGCCCTCCGAGGTGGCGCCGAGCCGCTCGATGGCGGCCCGCGACCGCTGGTTGCGGGCGTCGGCACGGAGCGAGATCCGCTGGACGCCCCACACCTCGAAGGCGTGCCGGAGCATCAGCAGCTTGGCCTCGGTGTTGATGCCGGTGCCCTGGGCGCGCGGGGAGAGCCAGGTGTTGCCGATCTCGGCGGCGTCGGGCACGGCGGTGGCCGGGTCGCCGAACGGCACGCCCGGCGCCGGGGGCCAGACCAGCGGGCCCTGCCAGTAGTCGAGTTCCAGGAAGCGGGTGGAACCGACGACCCGGCCGTCGGCCTGGCTCACGGTCGCGAACGGCAGCGACCGGCCCGCGGCCTGGTCGGCGAGGGCCCGCGAGATGTACTCGCGGGCCGCTTCCAGGCCGTGCGGGACGGGCGTGAAGGCGTAGGTCGTACGGTCCTCGGCGCCGGCCTGGGCGATGGCCTCGGCGTGGTGCGCGGCGAGGGGCTCCAGCCGCACGGTGCGGCCGGTGAGGATGAGAGGTACGGGCACGGAACCTTCGGTCCTTCATCGGTCGGAGGATGCCGGCCCGTGCCTGGGTGCGCGCGGGCCGAGCAGTGGACTTTTCGCCCCGCCCCGGAGGTCCGCCCGCCGGCACCCGCGCACGCCGGAGGTACCGGTCGGGCGGGTTGGGGGGCGGCGGCCCGGAGACGGGCAGCGCGGTGCCGGAACGGACACGGGTCCACGGACCGGTCCGGCGGGATGAGCGAGGGGACAGTGTGCGTCCGCGAGATGGCCGATGAGGATACGGGAGCGCGAAGGGAAACAGGCGGCCAGGTGAAGGCAAGATGCGTCGTAGGTGGCTGGCCGAGCACCGGGCCGGGACGTGATCGACGGCGTTACGGACGACGTGACGACGACGCGACGATGCGAGGCAGCGAGAGGACGATACCCGCCAGAAGGCGGTGCGTCACTTCGCAGCACACGAATGGCCGCCGGGTGCGGCGGCGGGCTGCCTCGACGGGCCGTTCAGCCGCCCCTGACCAGGGCTTTTCCCATCGGGTGCGATCATGGTCGAGTCGGCCCTCCGGGGGCGCGCCGAGCGCTCGCGGGCGGCGCGGGACGGTGGCGGGCGCGGGCGGGCGGTGGCCGGAAAGGCGCGGGAGTCCACAGTGGGACCGGCGGAAGGCCGCGGAGGCGTTCCGGGGCCGTCGTGGGCGGCCGGGGCGGCCCGGTCGTCCGGTCGGTGCGGCGGGAGGATTCCGGGCAGCGGAACGGGGGGAGTCCCGCAGCCGGGGAGGCGAATCCCGGCAGCGGGAATTCCGGCGGAGCGCCGCACGCTGCACGAGGAGAACCGGCACGAGTCCGACGAGTAGCTAGAGACCGAGTAGAGAGCGGGGTGTGGGTACGCGGTGCGTGATCCCCAGGCGCTGTACGAGCTGGATCAGCAGGGCGTGGCCGCCGTGGCCGCGGCGAGGGCCGCGCTGGCCGACACCGGCGCGGGTCTGGTGCTGCTCCACCACTTCGAGGGCTTCATGGACGCCGGAGAGGCCGGCGGCCAGGTGGTCACCCACCTGCTGGAGGCCGGGGAGCCCCAGGTGGTGGCCCGCTTCGACCACGACCGTCTGGTGGACTACCGCGCCCGCCGCCCCGCGATGCTCTTCGACCGCGAGCACTGGTCCTCCTACGAGCCGCCGGAGATCCTGCTCCAGTTGGTCCACGACGCGGCCGGCTCGCCGTTCCTGCTGCTCACCGGGCCCGAGCCGGACGTCGAGTGGGAGCGGTTCATCGCGGCCGTCCGCGAGTTGGTCGAGCGGTTCGACGTCCGGCTGTCGCTCGACTTCCACGGCATCCCGATGGGGGTGCCGCACACCCGCCCGGTCGGTCTGACCCCGCACGGCAACCGCCTCGACCTCGCCGCCGGTTACCCGCAGTGGTTCGAGCAGGCCCAGGTGCCCGGCAGCGCGCAGGCCCTGCTGGAGTTCCGGCTCGCCGAGGCCGGGCACGACGTGCTCGGCTTCGCCGTGCACGTGCCGCACTACGTGGCGCGCACGGCGTACCCGGCGGCCGCGGTGCTCATCCTGGAGGCGGTGCAGTCCGCCACCGGGCTGGTGCTGCCCGGCACGCAGCTGCGCGAGCAGGTCGACGGCGTGTACGCCGACATCGAGGACCAGCTGTCGCAGGGGGACGGCGACCTGCGCTCGGCGATCCGCGGCATGGAGGGCCAGTACGACGCGGTGGCGGGCGCCGAGGGCCGGGAGAGCCTGCTGGCCGAGCCGGTGGACCTGCCGTCGGCGGACGAGCTGGGCCGGCGGTTCGAGCAGTTCCTGGCGGAGCACGAGCGCGGCCCGGAGTAGCGGAAGCCTCCGGAGCAGTGCGAGCCCCCGGGCCGGCGGACGCCGCCCGGGGGTGACGAATGCCCTCCGGGGGTGAGGAACACCCTCCGGAGAGACGGGCGCCGCCCCGAAGGACGGGCACGGTAGGGAGGCGCCGGAATCCGCCGGTTCCGGCGGGATCGATCCGGCGTCTCCGTCCGTTGGGATGGCGGTGCCCGGGGGACGGGCCGTCGTAGGAAGAACGCCAACGGCTCCTACCCGGGGGGATCCCGTGCCTCTGTCCGTACGCCCGAAGGGCGCGCCCACCGGCGCCCGGTCGGGCTCGTCGTCGACCACTGCGTCCGCCACGCGGCAGACCGACCCGTCACGCGCCGTACCGAGGGCCCTGACAGGTGCCCTGACCGTCGGACTCGCCGCCGTCCTGCTCACCGCCTGCTCCGGCACCGGAGGTACGGACACCGCCGTCGGCGCCGCCGTACCGGGGGGTCCGCAGGCGAACCGGGCGGCGTCGGCCACGCCGACCCCCACCCCGACACCGACCGGTCCGTACGTGGCGCTCGGCGACTCGTACACCGCGGGGCTCAAGATCAGCCCGCAGGCGGGGGAGCCGAAGGGCTGCGCCCGCTCGACGGTCAACTACCCCAGCCTGGTGGCCAAGGCGCTCGGCCTGGCGGGCGGTCAGTTCCGCGACGCCAGCTGCAGCGGGGCCCGCACCGGCGACCTGACCGGCTCCCAGGAGACGGGCAGCGGCACCAATCCGCCGCAGCTGGACGCGATCGAACCGGCCACCCGGCTGGTCACCGTGGGGATCGGCGGCAACGACGCCGGGTTCATGGAGGTCGTCACCCAGTGCGCCAAGGAGAACCTGGTCGACGCGGTCAAGGAACTGGTCGGCTCCGGCCGGGCGCCGGCACCGTGCCGCGAGCACTACGCCGCGTCGGACGGTGCCGACCAGGTGCAGCGCAAGGTGGACGCGGCCGGTGAACGGCTGGGCGAGACGCTGAAGGAGGTCAAGCGCCGCGCTCCGCAGGCGAAGGTCTACGTGGTCGGCTACCCCTCGCTGCTGCCGGCCGACCCGGCCGTCTGCGTGCCGGTGCTCGGCAAGACCGTCGCCGGGGGTGATCTGGGCTTCCTGGTGGAGAAGGAGCAGCAGCTCAACGCCATGCTCAAGCGGCGAGCGGAGGCGGCGGGCGCGGTCTTCGTGGACCTCGCCGCGCCCTCGTCCGGCCACGACATGTGCGCGGGTGAGGCCGCCCGCTGGGTCGAGCCGCCGTTCCCGGCGCCCGGTCTGGCGGGGATCCATCCCAACGCCAAGGGACAGGAGGGCGCCGCGGCGGCCGTCCTCAGGGCGGTCCGCGGCTGAACCGGCACCGGGCATCGGCTGTCGGCTCGTGAAGGCGCCGGCTCGTGAAGATGCCGGCTCGTGAAGATGCCGGGTCGTGAAGGCGCCGGCTCGTGAAGGCCCCGGGCCGTGGGGGCCAGTGGCTGCGGCAGGGGCGGCGGGAGGGCCCGGGGGGCCCTTCCGCGGGCGGCCGAGCGTTCACGCCCCGGCCCGTGTCCCGTCGCGCGCGGCACACTTCCGGTGTCGGGGGCTCGGCGTACCGTGAAGGGCATATGGACGACACCACGCACCGCCTCGCCACCACCCCGAACCCGTACGACCACGCCGCCGAGGCCCGCTGGGTGCCCGAACCGGACAAACGCCCGGGCCGGACGGCGTTCCAGCGCGACCGCGCCCGCGTGCTCCACTCCGCGGCCCTGCGCCGGCTGGCCGGCACCACCCAGGTGGTCGCCCCGATGCGCAGCGACTTCCCCCGCACCCGGCTGACCCACTCGCTGGAATGCGCCCAGGTCGGAAGGGAGTTGGGCGCGGCGCTGGGCTGTGACCCGGATCTCGTCGAGACCGCCTGCCTGGCCCACGACATCGGCCACCCGCCGTTCGGCCACACCGGTGAGGAGGCGCTCGACCAGGCCGCCGAGGCCTGCGGCGGCTTCGAGGGCAACGCGCAGTCGCTGCGCATCCTGACCCGGTTGGAGCCCAAGCGGTTCGCCCCGCAGGACGAGGAACCCGCCCGGCTGGCCCCCTGGCCGGGCCGCAGCGTCGGGCTCAACCTGTCCCGCGCCGCCCTGGACGCCGCCACCAAGTACCCGTGGACGCACGGCGCGCACCCCACCGACCCGGCCTCGCCCAAGTACGGCGTCTACGCCGACGACCTGCCGGTCTTCCGCTGGCTGCGGGCCGGGTCCCCGGCCGGTCGCAGGTGCTTCGAGGCCACCGTCATGGACTGGTCCGACGACGTCGCCTACTCCACCCACGACGTGGAGGACGGTCTCCAGGCCGGTCACATCGACCCGGCCGCGCTGCTCGCCCCGAGCGAGCGCGCCGAACTGTTCAAGGTCGCCGAGCGCTACGCCACGGACGCCGAGCCGGAGGAGCTGTCGGACGCCCTGGACCGGCTGCTCGCGCAGGAGTGGTGGCCCCAGGCGTACGACGGCACCGCCCGGGCCCGGGCGGGGCTGAAGGACCTCACCAGCCAGCTGATCGGCCGCTTCTGCTTCGCCGCCGAGCAGGCGACCCGCGCCCGTTACGGCCCCGGCCGGCTCACCCGGTACGAGGCCGAGCTGGTGGTGCCGCGCGAGGTCCGCCTGGAGTGCGCGGTGCTGAAGGCGGTCGCCGTCCGGTTCGTGATGCAGCGCGACGAGCAGGCCCAGCTCCGGGCCCGTCAGCGGATCGTGATCGCCGAGCTGGCGTACGTCCTCAACGAGCGCGCGCCGGAGGGGCTGGACCCGGTCTTCGCCGCGCTCTACCACGAGGCCGAGGACGACCGGGGGGCCCTGCGCGCGGTGATCGACCAGATCGCCACCCTCACCGACGCCTCGGCGCTGGCCCTCCACGGCAAGCTGGTCGGGGCGGCCTGGACCTGAGCCCGCCGGGGCCCGCCACCGGACCGGATGGGGAGCGGCCCCGGGAAACCCCGGCCACCCCAGTAGACTTCCGGGGTGGCCGGGCGGATCAGGGACGAAGACGTACAGGCGGTGCGGAGCGCACTGCCGATCGATGCGGTGGTCGGCGACTACGTACAGCTGACCAACGGTGGCGGCGGCGAGTACAAGGGCGTCTGCCCCTTCCACGACGAGAAGTCCGCCTCGTTCTACGTCAACCCCGCCAAGGGCGTGTTCCACTGCTTCGGTTGCCAGGAGAACGGCGACACCATCGCCTTCCTGATGAAGATCGAGCACTTCACCTTCGCCGAGGCCGTGGAGCGGATGGCCGCTCAGGCGAACATCACGCTCCGCTACGAGGAGGGCGGCTACAGCCCCCGTCACCAGCAGGGCGAGCGCACCCGGCTGGTCGAGGCGCACAAGGTGGCCGCCGCCTACTACCAGGAGCAGCTGGTCTCCCCGGAGGCCGAGATCGGCCGCCGTTTCCTCTCCGAGCGGGGCTTCGACGAGGAGGCCGCGAAGACCTTCGGTGTCGGTTACGCCCCCGTCGGCTGGGAGCACCTGGTCCGCTACCTGCGCGGCAAGGGCTTCAGTGACAAGGAGATCCTGCTCGGCGGTCTGGCCTCGCAGGGCCAGCGCGGCGGTCTGATCGACCGCTTCCGGGGCCGGCTGGTCTGGCCGATCCGCGACATCGCGGGCGAGGTGATCGGCTTCGGCGCCCGCCGGCTCCGCGAGGACGACAACGGGCCGAAGTACCTCAACACCCCCGAGACGCCGATCTACAAGAAGTCGCACGTCCTGTACGGCCTCGACCTGGCGAAGAAGGAGATCGCCAAGTCGGGCCGGGCCGTGGTGGTCGAGGGGTACACCGACGTGATGGCCTGCCACCTGGCCGGGGTCACCACCGCGGTCGCCACCTGCGGGACGGCGTTCGCCGAGGACCACATCAAGATCATCCGCCGGCTACTGATGGACACCTCCCAGTACCGCGGCGAGACCGTCTTCACCTTCGACGGCGACGCGGCCGGCCAGAAGGCCGCGCTGCGCGCCTTCGAGGACGACCAGAAGTTCGCCGCCAAGACCTCCATCGCGGTCAGCCCCGGCGGCATGGACCCGTGCGACCTGCGCCTGGCCAAGGGCGACGAGGCGGTCCGCGAGCTGATCGACAACCCCGTGCCGCTCTTCGAGTTCGCGTTGTCCTCGGCCGTCGCCCGGCACCGGGTGGACACGCCCGAAGGTCGGTCGGCGGCCCTGGAGGAGGCGGCGCCGATCGTCGCCAAGATCAAGGACCGTTCGATCCAGCACGAGTACGCCGTCCGGCTGGCCGGCATGCTCGGCATCCTGGACGAGCCCTTCGTCGTCCGCCGGGTCTCCCAGCTGGCCCGCTGGGACCGCGAACGCCAGCAGAACCCGCGCGGCGCCGGCCAGCAGCGCCGCCCCGACCCGTCGCAGCCGGTCCGCCCGGCGCGCCCCGTCTTCACGGTCAACCCGCGCGACCCGGCCCAGTTCGTCGAGCGCGAGCTGCTCAAGCTGGCGCTGCAGCACCCGGACCTGGTCGCCCCGGCCTTCGACAACTACGCCGAGGACGAGTTCCCCACCCCGCCGTACACCGCCGTGCGCCGCGCGATCGGGCAGGCCGGCGGCGCCGCGTACGGGGCGACACTGGCCGACTTCACCAGCACCGTGCGCGAGGCCTGCCCGGACGACCAGGTGCGCTCGCTGGTCACCGAGCTGACCGTGGAGCCGGTGCGCTCGCGCCGCAAGGTGGACGCCATCTACGCGGGGGAGTTCCTCGTCAAGCTGCGGCTGCTGGCCGTGGACCGGCGGGTGAACGAGGTCCGGGGCCACCTCCAGCGGCTCGGCAACCGGGCCGCCGCCGAGGAACTGCACGCCGTGCAGAGCGAGCTGTGGCAGCTCCAGCAGTACGGGCAGCAGCTGCGCAGCAGGGGTTCGGCCGCGCTGTAGCGCCGTCGGGGCCCCGGCGGCCGACGCGCGCCGCTCCTGGCGGACCGCGCTCAGAAAGTCCGCGCACGAGTCTCGGCCACGGAGCGTGGCGTGCCGCACACTGGAAGGCGTCCCACCTCCGTACAGCGCGGGTCCGCCAGAGTCGCGCCCGCCCCGAGGGGATGCCCGTGGACCGAGGCCTTGCCGCGACCGCTCAGCCGACCGACGAACCGCTCGCCCCCCAGGACGGGGCCTCCGACGGTCCCGGCCGTCTCGACGGCGTCGAGGACCCTGACGGCGTCGAAGGCCCCGGTGGCGTCGAAGGACCCGACGCCACCGGGGGGCTCGACGGCCCCGACGGTTCCGCGGACCACGGGCGGGCCGGGGCACCGCCCCCGGGCGGTGCCCGGATCCCCGCCCAGGGCCTCCCGGCGGGCCACCCCGAAGCCGAGGACGCGCCCGAGCACCGGGCCGCCCCCGAGGGGAGCGGCCCGGCCGCGGACCTGCTCCGCCAGTACCTGCGCGAGATCGGCCGGATCCGGTTGCTCACCGCGGCCGAGGAGGTCGAACTCGCCCGCCGGATCGAGGCCGGCCTCTTCGCCGAGGAACGGCTGAACCGGGAGCCGCCGCCCGCCGACCCGCTGGCCCGTGACCTGGACACCCTGGTGGTGACCGGCCGGATCGCCAAGCGCAGGCTGACCGAGGCCAACCTGCGACTGGTGGTCTCCGTCGCCAAACGCTACGTCGGCCGCGGCCTGACCCTGCTGGACCTGATCCAGGAGGGCAACCTCGGCCTGATCCGGGCGGTGGAGAAGTTCGACTACGCCCGCGGCTACAAGTTCTCCACCTACGCGACCTGGTGGATCCGCCAGGCGATGAGCCGTGCGCTGGCCGACCAGGCGCGGACGATCCGGGTACCGGTCCACGTCGTGGAGCTGATCAACCGGGTGATCCGGGTGCAGCGCTCGCTGCTGCAGGAACGCGGCATCGAGCCGGGCCCGGCCGACATCGCCGCCGTCCTGGACCTCACCGAGGAGCGGGTCCGGGAGCTGCTCCGGCTCGCCCAGGAGCCGATCTCGCTGCACACCCCGGTCGGGGAGGAGGACGACGTCGCGCTCGGCGACCTGATCGAGGACGCCGACGCCGCCTCACCCGCGGAGTCGGCCACCTTCCTGCTGCTGCGCCAGCACCTGGAGGCGGTGCTCGCCACCCTCGGCGAGCGCGAGCGCCAGGTGGTGCAGCTCCGCTACGGGCTGGACGACGGCAGGCCGCGCACGCTGGAGGAGATCGGCACCCTGTTCGGCGTGACCAGGGAACGGATCCGGCAGATCGAGTCCAAGACCCTGGTCAAGCTCCGCGACCACGCCTTCGCCGCCCAGCTCCGGGGCTACCTCGACTAGCCCGGTCCCGCTCCTCGGGGCCGGCTCCCCGGATCCTGCCGGGCCGGCGGGGCCGTCCGACAGGATCCGGGCGAGGTGCCCTACGGCGTGGCCGCCGGGGACGGGGCCGCGGAGGCGGGCTCGGCGGCCGGGGGCTCGGTGGCCGTCGCGGCCGGTGCGGAGGCCATCGCCGGGGGCGGGGACGCCGGGCCGATCGGGATCGGCGTGGACGCGACCAGCCGGGCCAGGTCGGAGACGCCGTTCGTGCAGGAGACGCCCGCCGACTGGTGGCCGCAGACCTGGAGGGTGACGGCCGGATCCGCCGCGTTCACCATCGCCGAGTAGTTGTCGTACCCCCAGTGGATCAGGGCCGTCTCCGTCTCGCCGGCGCTGGTGGTGACGACCGCCTGGTTGCCCGGCTGGCCCTCGGTGATCGCCGCCCAGGCGGCCTGGCACTTCTGGCTGTACCGGAGGTAGGCGACCACCTTGCCGATGTTGGTGGTCTGCACGGTCCGTGCGTCGGCGCCGCAGCCGGTGGCCTTGGGGTCCTTGTGCGAGCAGCCGACGGCCTGACAGGCGGCCACCGTCGGGGCCGTCTTGGCGGGGGTGGACGAGGACACGGCCGGCTCGGCGACGGCGGTCGGCTCACTGCCGTCGCCCGAGGAGTACCGCATGCCGGCGAGCGCGAGCAGCACCACCGCCGCCGCCACGGCGGCGACGAGCGCGACCTGCCGCCCCGGCGTCCGGCGGGCGCGGGGCGCCCCCGGCCCTGCCTCCGAGGGCGCCGGGTCCTCCGGGTCCTCCGGGTCCTCCGCGTCCTCGGGCGATCCGGCGGTCTCCGTCGCCTCCGTCGCCTCCGTCGCCTCCGTCGCCTCCGTGGTCTCCGGGTCCGTCGTGGTTCCGGCGGTGGGCTCCGACGCGTCCGCCGCCGGTTCGACGGCCCGGTCCGCGTCCTCGGCCGTGTCCTCGGCCGCGTCCTTTGACGCCGGGCGCGCAGCGGCTCCGGGAGCCGTCAGGCCCGACGCCGGTTCAGGCTCCGCTCCGGTGCGCCCATCGCTGGGCTCCCCGGCGAGCTCCCCTGCCGCCGTCGCCTCCCAGAGCGCCCGGAGTGCCGGCCCGTTGCACTCCACCGCCCCGATCAGTGCTTCGAGCGCTTGCTCGGTGACGATCCGTTTGCCGTTCAGCCAGCGCTCCCAGGAGGCCCGGCTGTAGTGGGTCCGGGCGGCCAGTTCGGACAGGGAGAGCCCTGTCACGTCCTTGACGGCGCGGAGCTCCTCCGTCAGGCGTCTGGCGGGAGCGGACAGTTCGTCCGGCAGCTTCTTCCAGGCGGAACCCATGAGGTCTTCCAAACATCCGAGGCCGGGGGCGGCGGGATCGGCGGGGCCTGGACGGCCACCGGCCCGGGCTGTGGGCGGGCGTGTCCGTCTCCCCCGACGTCAGCGGCGTCTCCAACCTCAGCGGCCCGGCGTCCCAAACCCCAGGTCCTGGAGCTGAGACGGACGGAAGTGTCTCACAACCCCGGCTGACGCTCGAACATTCATGTGTCCGTGGGGCATTGTTCTCGGGTCGGTCCGATTCACCGTCCGGGCGCTTCGTCCGGACATGTCCGTCACAAGCCGGACGATCGGCGATCCCTGACCCCCATCGGAACGAGGCAGCCTCACGGGGGGAGGCTGCCCCGGGCCGCAGGGACGCGGGGGGGGGGGGGGGGGTTAGGGCAGGCCGCCCCCCCCCCCCCCCCAACCCCCCCCCGGGGGCGGGCGGGGGGCCCGACCCCCCCCCCCCCCGGGGGGGGAGC
>NZ_JBHXKE010000112.1:0-19307 GCF_042722765.1 Kitasatospora sp. NPDC058406 | reverse complement strand
CTTCAGTGCAGCCCTCCCCGCCGCGACACTCACCCCCCGCGCGGGGTCGAGCGCTTGCCCGAGCCCACCGTCCCGTCGTCCGTCTACCGCGTCTGTCGCGCCTGACGTCCGTCGTTCGCCTGCCGCCTGCGTCGCCGCCGGCGCGGGGCCGTCAGTGGTGGAAGCCCGACCGGACCGGCACTCCCATCTCCTTCAGCGGGACCGGCTGGCTGCGCAGCTCCGGCAGCAGCCGTTCGAGGTCGCCGAGCAGCAGGTCCGCGAGGTCGCGGGAGAACCCGTTGCGGCAGACCACCCGCAGGACCGAGAGGTCCTCCCGGTTCGCCGGGAAGGTGTAGGCGGGCACCTGCCAGCCGCGCTCCCTCAGCCGCCGCGACACGTCGAAGACGTCGAACGGCACGTCACCGGTGGTGGTGAAGGCGAAGACCGGCAGCTCGTCGCCCCGGGTCAGCAGCCGGAAGCCGCCGAGCGCCTCGATCCGCCCGGCCAGGTAGGTGGCCACCTCCCGGCAGGCTCCCTGCACGGCCCGGAAGCCGCCCCGGCCGAGCCGCAGGAAGGTGTAGTACTGCGCGATCACCTCGGCACCGGGCCGGGAGAAGTTCAGCGCGAAGGTCGGCATCTCGCCGCCCAGGTAGTTGACCCGGAACACCAGCTCCTCGGGGAGCGCCTCGTGGTCGCGCCAGAGCGCCCAGCCGACTCCGGGGTAGACCAGCCCGAACTTGTGGCCGGAGGTGTTGATCGAGGCGACCCGGGGCAGCCGGAAGTCCCACGTCAGGTCCTCGTCCAGGAACGGGGCGACCATGGCCCCGGAGGCGCCGTCCACGTGGACCGGGACGTCCAGGCCCGTGCGCCGCTGGAGGTCGTCGAGGGCGGCGCAGATCTCGGCCACCGGTTCGTAGGAGCCGTCGAAGGTCGAGCCGAGCACGCCGACCACGCCGACGGTGTCCTCGTCGCAGAGCGCCACCGCCTGCTCGGCGCCGAGGTGGAAGCGGTCGCCCTCCATGGGGGCGGTGCGGGCCTCGACCTCCCAGAAGGTGCAGAACTTCTCCCAGCAGACCTGGACGTTGACGCCCATCACGAGGTTGGGCCGGGCACCGGCCGCGTAGCGCTCGGCGTTGCGGCGCATCCAGCGGCGCTTGAGGGCGAGGCCGGCCAGCATGCAGGCCTCGCTGGAGCCGGTGGTGGAGCAGCCGACGGCGGTGTCCGGGTCGGGCGCGTGCCAGAGGTCGGCGAGGATCGCCACGCAGCGCCGCTCCAGTTCGGCGGTCTGCGGGTACTCGTCCTTGTCGATCATGTTCTTGTCGAGGCATTCGGTCATCAGCCGGGTGGCCTGGACCTCCATCGAGGTGGTGACGAAGGTCGCCAGGTTGAGCCGGGCGTTGCCGTCCAGCATCAGCTCGTCGTGGATCAGCTGGTACGCCGTGTCGGCGGGGACGGGGCCGTCGGAGAGCCGGTGCAGCGGCGGTGCCAGTTCCATCCCGCCGAGCGGGTCGGCGGCGCCGACGAACGGGTTGACGGTCAGCCGGCGGTCGTCTCCGGCCCCCTTGTGCAGTGCCATGGGATCTGCCGCCCTTCCGTCCGGTGGCCGCGTCCCCTCCCAACCTGCCATCGGCTCGGGGCCGGCGCATCCGCGCGCCGCGGTCCACCACCCGGGGGTGGGACGTCTCAGCCGGCCGTCTCCGGGTGGATCTGATCGCGGGCGGCCCGGTACTGCTGGCGCACGCCCGAGCCGATCGGCAGGTCCTGCTCGGCGTCGGGGGTGACGGTGACGGCCTCCGGGAGCTCCCAGCGCGGCGGCTCGGGGGTGCCGGCGAGCGCCCAGGCGGCCTGCCTGGCGGCGCCGCGGGCCGCGTGCGCGCCGGGCGGCGGGACGACGACGGGGACGCCGAACAGCTGCGGCGCGATCTGCCGGACGGCGGGCAGCCGGCCGGTCGCTCCGAGCAGGAAGACCCGCTTCACCTCGATGCCCTGCGCGCGCAGCACGTCCAGGGCGTCCGCGCTGTTGCAGAGCATGCCCTCGACGGCGGCCCGGGCCAGGTGCCGGGGGGCCATCGACTCGGCCCGCATCCCGGTCAGGGTGCCGGCCGCGTGCGGCAGCGCGGGCGTCCGCTCGCCGTCCAGGTAGGGGAGCAGCACCAGGCCGTACGCGCCGGGGGAGGACTGCAGGGCCAGGTCGCTGAGGCCCTCCAGGTCGCAGCCGAGCAGGGCGGCGGTGGAGCGGAGCACCTGGGCGGCGTTCAGGGTGGCGACCATCGGCAGGTGGCGGCCGGTGGCGTCGGCGAACGAGGAGACCAGGCCGGTGGCGTCGACCACGGCCCGCTCGTGCACGGCGAAGATCGTGCCGGCGCTGCCGAGCGAGACCACCGCGTCGCCGGGGCCGAGGCCGAGCCCGAGCGCGGCGGCCATGTTGTCGCCGGTGCCGGCCGAGATCAGCAGGCCCTCGGGAGTGTGTCCGGCGGGTTCGGCCGGGTCGAGCACGTGCGGCAGCCGCAGCTCGTGGCCGAGCGCGAGCTTCACGAGGTCCTGCCGGTACTCGCCGCTGATCGGGGACCAGTAGCCGGTGCCGGAGGCGTCACCGCGGTCGGTGGTGCGCCGCTTGGGGTGGCCGAGCAGTTGCCAGACCAGCCAGTCGTGGGGCAGGAGCACCTCGGCGATCCGCCGGGCGTTGGCCGGTTCGAACTCGGCCAGCCAGCGCAGCTTGGCGACGGTGTAGCTGGGGGCGGGGACGGCGCCGATCGCGGCGGTCCAGGCGGCCGGGCCGCCGAGCGCGTCCAGCAGGGCGGCGGCGGCGCCGCTGGAGCGCGGGTCGTTCCAGAGGATGGCGGGCCGGACCAGCACCCCGCCGGCGTCCAGGCCGATCATCCCGTGCTGCTGCGCGCTGACGCCGATCGCCCGGACGCCCTCCAGGAGGCCGCCGGCGGCGGCGTCGCCCAGCGAGTGCAGCCAGATCTGCGGGTCGGCCTCGCCGGGCCGGGCGTCCGGGTCGTCCGGTACGGGGTGGGGTGCCTTGCCGGACCGCAGTACCGCGCCGGTCCCGGAGTCGCACGCGACGATCCGGGTGCGACCCGTCGAGCTGTCTATCCCCGCGACGATGGCCATATCGAGATCATGCCTCAGCGGCCGTCCGGACGCGGCCCGACCGGGGAAGTGTTGCCCGTTCGGTACCGCGTCCGGGAGGCGGCGGACGGCGGGCCGTCACCGTCGTGTCACCCACCCGTCACGGGAGGGGTCCACGGGCTTCGCGGACCGCCGGTCTCACGGCCGGGAGGTGCCCCAGCTGTCGTCCTCGGCCTTGGGCCGGCTGAGGTACGGCACCCGGTCGGTGACGGCGTTCGGGAGCCGGTCGCCGACCTTGTCCGCGACGGCCCCGGCGGCCTTTCCGGCGACCGCGCCGGCCTGCTGCTTCGCCTTGTCGGCCGCGCCCTGGACCTTGGGGTTCTGGGCGACCTGCCGGGTGATCCTGGCGATCTGCTCGTAGCGTCGGCGCCCGGCCCGCGTGCCCAGGACATAGCCCGTCGCGAGTCCGACGCCGAACGACAGCTTCCACATGATCGGATTCCACCCTCTCCTGGCGGCCATTGCCGCATTGCCCTACCCGTCCGTCGGGACGGTGAACCGTCGGTGACCCCAGCATCTCCCGCGCGGTGTGCCGGGCGCGCGTCGGGCGCGCCGGGCGGGGTCGCCGGCGGGGCTGCCGGGGAAAGCGATTGGCGGACCACCCCCCCGAGTGCGCTAATGTATGTCCCGCAGCGAGCGCCGAGGAGCCCGGGAGACCGGGAGCCGGAGCGGAAGCTTGATCCCCCATAGCTCAATTGGCAGAGCAGCCGACTGTTAATCGGCAGGTTATTGGTTCGAGTCCAATTGGGGGAGCTCGGGTGTCGGCCCTCCTGGGTCGTCGTCCCGTTCGTGGTGCGCAAGGACCGCGATCCCGCATAGCTCAATTGGCAGAGCAGCCGACTGTTAATCGGCAGGTTATTGGTTCGAGTCCAATTGCGGGAGCTTCACCGGCTCCGCCCGGTGACTGCTCAGAGCGAAGGCCCCTCGGTAGACCGGGGGGCCTTCGTGTTGTCCGACACGTTCCCGGGCGTTCCCGCCGGGGTGGGCGGTGTCACTCGGTGGCCTGCCGGTACAGCTCGGTGACCCGGTCGTCGAAGGTCACGCTGTACGAGGTGCCCGGCGTCTCGCCGCCCTCCTGGTAGCCGCCGATCACGCCGATCACCCGGCCGGTCGTGGTGACCCACGGGCTGCCGCTGGTGCCGTCGGTGTAGCCGCCGCAGTCGAACCGCTCCTGGGTGGGACTCTGCGAGCTGGTCAGGCCCGAACAGGTGATCGGCTCGTCCTGCTCGTTGGGGTAGCCGGTGACCGACACCGCCAGCCCGAAGCCCTGGTCGGTGCCGAGCGGGTTGCCGCCGACCGCGTCCTCCACCTCCCGGCCGCCGACCGCCCGCACGGTGACGAACGCCACGTCGTACTCGGGATCGTCGTCGTACGCCCAGCGCGGATCGACGGTGACCGACTCCACCGGCCAACTCCCGTACGGCGAGTACCCGTTGCGATAGCCGGGGGTGAACACCAGGCCGTCCAGCAGGCCGATCCGGCGGCTCTGCACGCAGTGCGCGGCGGTCACCAGCAGATTGCGCCCGGGGCTCTGCACCACGCTCGCCGTGCACGCGCGGGGCCCCTGCGGGGTGCGGATCGAGAGGGTGCCGACCCGGTCCCCGGCCGGGTTCGGCGGCGCCACGTCGGCCGTCCGCTCCTGCCCGCTCCCGCCGCAGGCGATGGCTGCGGCGAGCAGCAGGGCGGCCGTCGCGGCCGTTCTGGCCGCGCGCGCGGGCCGTACCGGGCGGGAGTCCATCGGGGGCTCCGTCTCGTCCTCGGGGCGGGCATCGAGGTTCGTGCGTTCCGCCGTTCGTGAGGAAGATCTATCAGGCCGGGCCGGGCTGCGCCACCGTCGCCGTCCCACGCCCCGTCATCCGTCCGCCGGCCCCTTCGGTCGGGGGCCGGTCGTCCGGGCGGTTCCCGCCGTTCGGGGGGCCTGTCGGCCCGTCCGCTTCGCCGTCGAACTGCGCGCACCCATGTGCGCCCCCGGCGCGCACCACGGGTGATCGACCGGCTATGCTGCCCGGGACGGCCTTTCGGGGCCGTCTGCTGCTGCCGCGACCGGGTGACCCGTCGCGTGCTGCGAACCGGGGCGGTAGCTCAGCCGGTTAGAGCAGGGGACTCATAATCCCTTGGTCGTGGGTTCGAGTCCCACCCGCCCCACCTTCGCCGTTTCGCCCGGAGTGCCGGGTTTGACCAGGTGCGGTCATCTGCACGAACTCTAGTGACCGGCGGCACCGCCGACCGCACCGACAGGCCGGGAATCACTCGAACAGGTCCGCGCCGGGGGCGCGTTGACGCCCGGCCGCCGCACCTCCGGCCCCGCTCCGCGCTCCGATGCTCCGCCGTCCGGCTGCCTGCGCCCGCCTGTCCGCGGCCCCTCGGCCCGGTTCCGGCCCTCCGTGCCCCTGTCCGGGCGTCACGACGCCGTGGGGCCGCCACCGGTGTCCGGTGACGGCCCCACGGCCTTCGGTGCGGTGTCCGCGCGGCTCAGCCGAGCTTGACCGGCTGGACGGTCAGGGCGCCGTGCCCGTCGCGCTTGAGGACGGACAACGCCAGGGCCGGGTGCTTGCCGCCGGCCGACAGCGCCTTGAGGTCGGCGACCAGCGGCGAGGTGTCGTCGACGTAGAACCGCAGGGGAGCGGCGGACGCCTCGGTGAACTTCACGATCTCCTCGGCACTGCGGCGGGTGAGCGACCAGGCCCACGGCTCCCAGGCGCGGCCCTGGTTCCGGTTCATCACACTGAGCCAGATGTTGTCCTCGGCCGAGCCCCAGTCCTCGATCGGCTCGTTCCAGGCGCGGGTACCGGCGAGCGAGACCGCGACCCGGCCGTCCTGGGGGTGGTGGGCGGCGATCACGGCGATCCGTTCGGCGATCCCGGGGCGGGAGCCCTCGCCGCGCAGCAGCGCCCGTCCGGGGCTGCCCTGCCAGCCCTGCGGGCCGACCTCGGGGTTGGCGTTGCTGAGGACGGTGAAGCCCAGGCAGCCCGTGGCCGTCAGCACGGCCAGCCCGCGGCGGAGCCGGGCCGAGGGGGCCCGGTGCGCACCCGGCGCCGCCGGGTCGCTCCGGCCGGCGATCACCCGGCGGCCGAGCATCGGCAGCAGGGCGGCGCCGAAGCAGATCACCCCGATCACCAGCAGCTGGTGGATCATCTTCTCGTAGAAGTAGGAGGTCGAGCCGACCGTGATCAGCTGGTACTCCATCACGCCGAAGCAGAGCGCCGAGACCGAGGCGAGGGTGATCAGGGCGACCCGGCGGGGCTTGTTGGCGAGCGAACGCCGGGTCAGCAGCGCCGCGAAGGCGGCCACGACGACGGGCAGGAGCAGGTGCCGGCCGACCGGGCCGATGCCGCCCGGCAGGGTGAGCACGTCCGCCGAACCGGCCGACTTGGCGTTGACGAACGGGGGGAACAGCACGAGGGCGCCGGCCGCCAGGGAGGTGGCCAGCACGGTGGGCCAGTGGCGGCGCCAGCCGCGCCAGTGCACGACGGCCCAGGCGAGCACCGTGGTGGCGGCCACCGGCAGCAGCAGGTAGTGGCCGAAGGAGACGCCGACCGCCAGGGCGCCGAGCGCCACGACCTGTTCCCGGGTCCGGCTGAGCGGCCGGATCGCCAGGGCGACCAGCAGGGCGAGCAGCCCGAGGGCGAAGATCTCGCTCAGGAAGCCGCGGCCGTGCATCCGGGGCAGCTCGGCGACGACCAGGTAGACGGCCATCGGTACGGCGAGGGCCAGGCCCCGCCAGCCGCGCAGCGCCGGGCCTGCGGCCCGCTGCACGGCCCAGAGGAGGGCGGCGGTGAGACCGGCGGTGACGACGGCGAACAGGGCGACGAAGAGCGAGATCTGGGCGAGCCCCGAGCCCCGGGCGGTGCCGCCGTGGAGGAAGCTGGTGAGCACCGCCATCGTCAGGTGGCTGCCCTGCGGGTAGGTGCCGAGGCCCAGTGTCACGGTCTCGGCGGCCTCGGTCTGGTGCAGGGAGGTGAGTCCGCCCAGGCGGAGGATGGTGTCGTAGAGCGCGGCGTGCCGGGCGAGGTCCTCCGCCGTGATGATGGTGGCCAGGCGGTCGATGGCGTCCCGGCGGAGGATCGGGTACAGCAGGAACGCGCCCGAGGCGGCGACGGTGAGCAGCAGCGGGAAGTCCCGGGTGGGGACCAGTCGGCGGAGCAGGGCGCGGAGCGGGGCGCGCCGGCGGGCCGGCCGGGGGCCCTGCACGAGCACGACGGCGGCCAGGGGGATCGCGGTGGCCTCGGCCAGGGCCACCGGGTGGAGGCCCCAGGGCCAGTAACTGGTCAGCAGGCTGAGCGCGCAGGCCCAGCCGATCAGCAGGCCGCCGGAGATCATCAGCCGGTCGAGGGCGGTGGTCTGCGAGCGGATCAGCGACGCGGCGGCGAACCAGACGAGCGCGAAGGTCAGCAGGTCGGCCGAGACCAGGTGGAACAGCGGAGGAAGGAGCACCAGCGCCGCGACGAGGCGAAGCTGGGGGGCACCCGGAAGTACGGGAAGCTGCCTCCGCCCGGCAGCTTCCTGTCCCGTCTTTTCCGGGATGTCCGCGGATCTGACGGGTGTCGCGATCGACATGCTTCCCCCACAATTATGCTGATAACTTGAGAATATCGAGCGGTCAGTATGAATATCCCGACCGCTACTAGTGTGAATCATGGGTGGGTGTGCGCAGCACACGGGGGGTGCCCGGGGGACGGGCTGTTTTCCGCCTTTGACCTCCCCTTGATATGGGCCTGCCAGGCGGGGTCGGGAGGGCCTCGTATCCTGACCGGATGCTCGCACCCGCACAGCTGCCGACACCCCTCGTGAATTGCCCCGACGAGGCGCTGGCGCGGGTCGGCGTGGAGCTGCGGCTCAAGCGGGACGACCTGGCGCATCCGCTGGTGCCGGGGAACAAGTGGCGGAAGCTGACGCCGAACCTGGAGGCCGCGGCCGAGCGGGGCGAGACCCGGCTGCTGACCTTCGGCGGCGCCTACTCGACGCACCTGCGGGCGACCGCGGTGGCCGCCGGCGCGCTCGGACTGGAGAGCGTCGGACTGGTCCGGGGCGAGGAGCTGGCGCGCGCGCCGCGGAACTGGTCGCTGCGGGCCGCGGAGGCGGCCGGGATGGAGCTGGTGTTCCTGCCCCGGGCCGAGTACCGGGAGGCGGCCGGGCGCTGCGGGACGGACCCGGTGGTGGCGGCCGGCCTGCAACGGCGCTTCGGGCCGTGCCTGGTGCTGCCCGAGGGCGGGTCGAACGCCCTGGCGGCCCGCGGTGCGGCGGCGGTCGCGGCGGAGCTGACGGACCTCGGTGAGCGGGACGTGGTCTGCTGCCCGGTCGGGACCGGCGGCACGCTGGCCGGGATCGCGGCCGGGCTGCCCCCGGGCGCTCGGGCGCTGGGCGTGGCCGTGCTGCGCGGCGGGGCCGGCTACCTGGAGGACGAGGTGACCCGGCTCCACCGGGAGGCGTACGGGCGGGAGTTCGCCGGCTGGCGGATCGACCACGACCACCACGGGGGCGGGTACGGGCGGGTGCCGGCCGCGCTGGAGGAGTTCGCGGCCGGCTTCGAGCGGCGGCACGGCGTCGCCCTGGAGCGGCGCTACGTGGCCAAGCTGCTGTCCGCCCTGTACGGCCTGGCGGCGGCCGGTGCCTTCCCGCCCGGGACCAGGCTGACCGCCGTGGTCACCGGGCTGCCCGACCCGGTGGAGGGACCCTAGAGCTCGTCCGGCTCAGCCGAAGGTCAGGTCGAAGCAGGGGTCGATGTCGGCGGTGCGGCTGTTCTCGGCTATGCCGGTGGGAACGCCGGTCGGCAGCGGGGCGGAGGGGGTCGCCGCCGCGCCGCCGGGGACACCCGGGACTCCGGGAACGCCCGGGGCGGTGCCGGCCGGGCCGGCGGCCGGGCGGTAGTCGCGGCCGAGGATCACGGTGATCCCCTCGGAGCCGGGCTCCTCGACCAGCCGGGCCTGCGGGAAGAGCTGGGCGACCTGCTCGGCGGCGGCCCTGAACGGCGGGTCGTAGGAGATCTCGGTGTGCAGCCGGCCGCCCTGGGTGGCGCCGAGGGCGACGTTCCGGAACCCCTTGCCGAGGATCGTCTCGGAGCCCCTGCCGGCCAGCCCGGAGGTGCCGACGCCGTTGATCACGGTGATCGGCACGGCCGCCTGCTCGGGCGTCAGGGGTGTGGGGGCGACGGTCGGCGCGGCGGCCGAGGGGGACGACGCGTCGGACGGCACGGCGGTCGAGGTGTCGGCGACCTGGCCGGTGCTCTGCCCGTCCAGGGTGCGGCCCTCCCGCAGCAGCTGCCAGAGGGTGTCCACGTCGGGGTGGACGAGGTCGATCCGGCCCGGCTTCGCGGTGGAGAACCGCCAGGGGGCGGTGACGAAGGTGATGTCGGCGAGCTTGATCTGCTGCAGCGACTGGGCGAAGTCCACCAGCTTCATCGCGGTGCCCAGGCCCTCGTCCACGGTGAGCGAGCGGGTGGCCGCGTCGGCCAGCGGGAGCAGGGTGGGGAGGGAGAAGCCGAGGCCCTGGATCTTGCGGATCATCGAGGAGAGGAAGGCCTGCTGGCGCTTCATCCGCCCGATGTCGGAGTTGTCGCCGAAGCCGTAGCGGGCCCGCAGGTAGTCCACGGCCGGCTGGCCGGAGATCTTCTGCATGCCCTTCCTGAGCTTGATGTCGTGCGAGTTGACGTCGTTGGGGATGCAGACGTCGACGCCGTTGATCGCCTCGGTCATCGCGGCGACGCCCTTGAAGTCGACCACGATGGTGTGGTCGATCCGCAGGCCGGTCATGGCCTCGACGGTGTTCTGCGTGCAGGCCGGGTTCCCCTTGGGGGACGCGCCGACGGTGAACGACTCGTTGAACATCTGGTTGGTCCGCGCGGTCGTCCAGCTGCCGTCGGGCTTCCGGCAGGACGGGATGGTCACCAGGGCGTCGCGGGGTATGGAGACCCCGACGGCGTGCTTCCGGTCGGCGTAGATGTGCAGCAGGATCGTGGTGTCGGAGTGGCCGACGCCCTCGTCGCCGCCCCCGAGGTCGGCGTTGCCGTCGTTGCGGGTGTCCGAGCCGAGGAGCAGGACGTTGACCGGGACGGAGGCGCCCGGGGTGGCGGGGACGGGGGCGGGCGGGCGCTCGGTGGCGACGCCGCCCGGGTCGAACGTGGTGATGTTGGTGTCGAGCCGGTGGTAGAACCAGGCGCCTGCGCCCGCCACGGACAGCACCAGCACGGCCGCGAGTCCTATCGCCGTCCGTATGATGCGCCGTCGGCGCGTGCTGCTGCTCATCCGCCCCGTCCCCCTGTTGTCCGTTCTCGGTTCCCACCCGCACGGTCCGCCGGACGGGCCGTGTCTGGTCTTCGAGAGTTAGACGTTTCGGGGGAGTGTTCGGTTACCTCCGATCGGCCGCCAATTCAGCCGGACCGGTCACCTGGCCTGTGATGCTCCTCACGCACCGGGGCCGGCGGCGCCCGTGAGCATGCGGCTGAGCAGGTCGCGCAGCTGGGTCCGCTCCTCGGGTTCGAGCGCCGCCAGCGGCTCGCGGGCGAAGTTGAGCGACTCGCGGAGCTCCTCGGATGCGGTGGCGCCGGTGTCGGTGGCGGCGACCAGCTTGACCCGGCGGTCCTGCAGGTCGGCCTGCCTGGTCACGAAGCCGCGCGACTCCAGCCGGTCGACGATGCCGGTGATGTTGGACGGCTCGCAGCTGAGCGTCTGGGCGATCTGGCGCATCGGCATCGGCCCGCGCCGCAGCAGCGCGAGGACCTTGGCCTGCGCTCCGGTGAGGGAGCGGGCGGCGGCGGCCTCCTCGTACTCGCGGTGGAAGAGCGCGACCAGATTGGCCATCAGGTCGACGACCTCACGGGTGATCTCGTCGGGCTGCGGCGTGGCGACCCGGGTCGGCTTGGTATCCATGCCCGTAGTCTACCTGAAAAGTTGACAACATGAACCTTTCATGCCCATTGTTACTTCACTGACTCAACCTTTCATGTAGGGAGTATTTCGATGGCCGCCGAGCAGGAAGCGCCCGCCACCGCCCGCGAATGGCACCTCGCCGCCCGCCCCCAGGGCTGGCCGGTCCCGACCGACTTCGCACCGGTCGAGGCGCCCGTCCGGCGCCCGGGCCCGGGCGAGATCCTGGTCCGCAACACCTTCCTGTCGGTCGACCCCTACATGCGGGGCCGGATGAACGACGTCAAGTCCTACGTCCCGCCGTTCCGGCTGGGCGAGGCGATGGACGGTGGCGCCGTCGGCTACGTGGTCGCCTCCGAGGCGGAGGGCTTCGCCCCGGGCGACGCCGTGCTGCACGGACTCGGCTGGCGCGAGTACGCGACCCTGCCCGCGCAGCGCGCGGTCAAGGTGGACCCGGCCGCGGCGCCGCTCTCCGCCTACCTCGGCACCCTCGGCATGACCGGCCTCACCGCGTACGCGGGCCTGCTGGCGGTCGGCGGCCTCAAGGAGGGCGACCGGGTCTTCGTCTCCGGCGCGGCCGGCGCCGTCGGCTCGATGGTCGGCCAGATCGCCCGGCTCAAGGGCGCCTCGCTCGTGGTCGGCTCGGCCGGCTCGGCGGAGAAGGTCACCAAGCTGGTCGACGAGTACGGCTTCGACGCCGCCTTCAACTACAAGGACGCCCCGGTCCGCGAGCAGCTCGCGCTGGCGGCCCCGGACGGCATCGACCTCTACTTCGACAACGTCGGCGGTGACCACCTGGAGGCCGCGATCGGCGCGCTCGGCGCACACGGCCGGGCCGTCCTCTGCGGCGCCATCGCCCAGTACAACGAGACCACCGCCCCGGCCGCCCCGCGCAACCTGGCGCTGGTGATCGGCAAGCGGCTGCGCCTGGAGGGCATGCTGGTGGGCGACCACGCGGCACTGCAGCCGCAGTTCGTGGCCGAGGTCGCCGGCTGGCTGAAGGACGGGAGCCTGCGCCACGAGGAGACCGTGGTCGACGGCTTCGAGCACGCCGCCGAGGCGTTCCTGGACCTGCTGCGCGGCGCCAACACCGGCAAGATGGTGGTCCGGCTGGACGCCTGACGCCGCGTCCGCCGCGGCCCGGGGCTGCACCCCGCCGCCTCCGCACCGCCCCGCCGCCCGCCGGAACCCCGGCCGGGCGCGCGGGGCGGTTTGCGTACCCGGCGGAGGGGATCCGGCCGCACTACCGCATTCCGGCCCGATCCGAAAGTGCGTCATCCATGGTGCGGGGCGGCGCGGTACGGTGTTCCCGCCTGGCGATGGGGCCGTTCGGGGGAGAGATCCGGCCGAGGGGTGGACCTCGTTGAGGATTCGACTAGCATTGAGCGAAAGCCTGTCCGTTTTGCTCAATTTAGTGGCTTAATGTCGGCTAACGTGGGTAACTGTGGATCAACCGCAGGCACGAACGCGAGGCAGCTGGGGAAGGCGACCCTCGTCCACAGCCTGGAGGTCCCGGTGACGACACGTGGAGTCCTGTACGTCCACTCCGCGCCCCGCGCGCTGTGCCCGCACGTCGAGTGGGCCGTCGCGGGGGTGCTCGGTGTGCGGGTGAACCTGGACTGGATCCGCCAGCCGGCCTCGCCCGGACACTGGCGCGCCGAGCTCTCCTGGCAGGGGGAGCCCGGTACGGCCTCGAAGCTCGCCTCCGCACTGCGCGGCTGGCAGCTGATGCGGTACGAGGTCACCAGCGAGCCCTGCGCCACGGCGGAGGGCGAGCGGTACAGCAGCACGCCCTCGCTCGGCATCTTCCATGCCGTCACGGGCATCCACGGGGACATCCTGATCCCCGAGGACCGGCTCCGCGCCGTCCTGCTGCGCGCCCGCAGCGAGGGGGCGGACCTGGAGTCCGAGATCGCGATGCTGCTCGGCAAACCCTGGGACGACGAGCTGGAACCCTTCCGGTACGCCGGCGAGGGGGCCCCGGTGCGCTGGCTGCACCAGGTGGTCTGAGCCGCCGTCGCCGAACCGGCGTCCGAGGACGCCGACCGGTCGTGCCGAAGGGGCCGGCACCCACCAGGTGGGTGCCGGCCCCTTCGACGTGCCGGGCGTCAGCGGGTGCGGAAGGCCAGCACCACGTTGTGGCCGCCGAAGCCGAACGAGTTGTTCAGCGCGGCGATCCGGCCCTCGGGCAGCTTGCGGGGCTCGTCGCGGACGATGTCCGCGTCCACGTCGTCGTCCAGCTCGTCGACATTGATGGTCGGCGGGGCGAGCCGGTGGTGCAGGGCCAGCACGGTGGCGACGGTCTCGATGCCGCCGGCGCCGCCCAGCAGGTGACCGGTCATCGACTTGGTGGCCGAGACGGCGATGTGGTTCAGGTCCTCGCCCAGCTCCTTGCGGAGCGCCTTCAGCTCGGCGGTGTCACCCTGCGGGGTCGAGGTGGCGTGCGCGTTGACGTGCACGATCTCGGCCTTGTCCAGGTCGTTGCGCTCGAACAGGTCGGCCAGCGCGCGGGCCACCCCGGCGCCGGTCGGCTCGGGCTGCGCGATGTGGTGGGCGTCCGAGGACAGGCCCTGGCCGACCGCCTCGCAGTAGATCCGGGCACCGCGGGCCTCGGCGTGCTCGACCGACTCCAGCACGACCACGCCGGCGCCCTCGCCCAGCACGAAGCCGTCCCGGCCCTTGTCGTACGGGCGCGAGGCGCGCTGGGGGTCGTCGTTGCTCTTGGACATCGCCATCATGTTGGCGAACGCGGCGATCGGCAGCGGGTGGATCGCCGCCTCGGTGCCGCCGGCCACCACGACGTCGGCGCGGCCGGTGCGGATCATCTCGATCGCGTAGCCGATCGCCTCGGCGCCGGAGGCGCAGGCGGAGACGGGGGTGTGCACACCCGCGCGGGCGCCGACCTCCAGGCCGACGTTGGCCGCCGGGGAGTTGGGCATCAGCATCGGGACGGTGTGCGGGGAGACCTTGCGGGAGCCCTTCTCCTTCAGCACGTCGTACTGGTCGAGGAGGGTGGTCACGCCGCCGATGCCGGAGGCGATGACCGCGCCCAGGCGCTCGGGGGCAAGCTTGGACGACTCGTCGGTGGCCGGGGTCTCGTAGCCGGCGTCGGCCCAGGCCTCGCGGGCGGCGATCAGGGCGAACTGCGCCGATCGGTCCAGCTTGCGGGCCAGCGGGCGGGGGAGGATCTCACCGGGCTCGACGGCGGTGCGCGCCGCGATCCGGACGGGCAGGTCGGCGGCCCACTCCTCGGTCAGGGCAGCCACTCCGGAGCGCCCGGCGACCAGGTTCTCCCACGTGGTGGCGGCGTCGCCGCCCAGCGGCGTGAAGGCGCCGATACCCGTGACGACCACGGTACGGTTTTCAGTCACTGGATCTTCTTCTCTCACATCGTGCGGGGGGCGGTCGGCGGCGGCCGAAGGTGAGCCCGGCCGGGCGCCCCGGTGGGGCGTCCCGGCCGGCGGGTCGGCCGACTCGGAGGGAGCCGGCCGATGTCAGGCGTCGAACGAGTCGACCGCTCAGGCGTTGGTGAGGATGTAGTTCACCGCGTCGCCGACGGTCTTCAGGTTCTTGACCTCGTCGTCCGGGATCTTGACGTCGAAGCGCTCTTCGGCGGCCACGACGACCTCGACCATGGACAGCGAGTCGACGTCCAGGTCATCGGTGAAGGACTTGTCGAGCTCGACGTCCTCGGTCGGGATGCCGGCGATCTCGTTGACGATCTCGGCGAGACCTTCCAGGACCTCGTCCTTGGTAGCCATACTGGCTGCTCCTCTTCGGTGTTGAATGCGGCCGCCCGGCGGACGGACGCAGGTTTGCGGATGGTTCGGGCGAAAACGCCTAGGGGAGCGTAACGACTGCCGCGGCGTAGACGAGACCCGCCCCGAACCCGATGATCAGTGCGAGGTCGCCGCTACGGGCCTCGCCGCTCTCCAGCATGCGTTCCATCGCCAGGGGGATGGAGGCCGCGGAGGTGTTGCCGGTCTCCGCGATGTCGCGGGCGACCGGCACGGACTCCGGGAGCTTCAGGGTCTTGATCATGGTGTCGGTGATACGCATGTTGGCCTGGTGCGGGATGAAGGCGCCGAGCTGGTCGGCGGTGATCCCGGCGGCGTCCAGCGCCTGCTGGGCCACCTTGGCCATCTCCCAGACCGCCCAGCGGAAGACCGACTGACCCTCCATCCGGAGGGCCGGCCACTTGGTCTCCTCGCCCGCGCCGTTGACGGCCCCCTCCTTGGCGAAGGCGGTGTCCCAGGCCTGGGTCTGCGAGATGACGTCCTTCTGCGAGCCGTCGGAGCCCCAGATGACCTTGCCGATGCCGGGCGTGTCGGACGGGCCGACGACCGCGGCGCCGGCGCCGTCACCGAAGATGAAGGCGGTCGAGCGGTCCGACTGGTCGGTCAGGTCGCTGAGCCGCTCCACGCCGATCACCAGCACGTACTCGGCGCTGCCGCCGCGGACCATGCCGTCCGCCAGGCCGAGACCGTAGCCGAAGCCGGCGCAGGCCGCCGAGATGTCGAAGGCCGGGGCGGTGCCGCACCCGAGCCGCTCGGCGATCTCGGTCGCGACGGCCGGGGTCTGCTTGAGGTGCGAGACGGTCGCGACGACCACGGCGCCGATCCGGTCGGGGGAGATCCCGGCCTGGGCGATGGCCTTGCCGGCGGCCTGCACCGACATCTCGGCGACGCTCTCCTCCGGGCCGGCCCAACGGCGCTCGGCGATCCCGCTGCGGGTGCGGATCCACTCGTCGGAGGAGTCGATCCAGGTCAGCACCTCGGCGTTGGGAATCACCCGGACCGGGCGGTAGCCGCCGACCCCGTGGATGCGCGAGTACTGCGCACCGGTGGTCGGACGGATCTGGGGGGTGTTGCTCATGCCTGCTGCTCCTGCTCCTGACCGCTGTGCTCCCGGCCCGGGCCGGCGTGCTCGGCGATGAGCGCGTGGGCCTTCTCCAGGTCGGCGGGGGTCTTGAGGGCAAGCGACGCCACACCCTTGAGGTTGCGCTTGACCAGTCCGGTGAGGGTGCCCGCCGGGGCGAGCTCGATGACGGCGGTCGCGCCCAGCTGCTGCAGGGTCTCCATGCAGAGGTCCCAGCGGACCGGGTTGGAGACCTGCGACACCAGGCGGCGCAGCAGCTCGTCGCCGGCCGCGACGACCTCGCCGTCCTGGTTGGACACGTACGTGATCCCCGGGTCGGCGACCGGCAGGGTCGGCGCCAGCTTGGCCAGCCGCTCGACACCCGGCGCCATGTGCGTGGTGTGGAACGCGCCCGCCACCTTGAGGGCGACCAGTCGCGCTCCGGCCGGCGGGTCCGCCCGGAGGGCGTCCAGCTGGGGCAGCGTGCCGGCCGCGACGATCTGGCCGCCGCCGTTGTTGTTGGCCGCGGTCAGGCCGTGTTCGGCCAGCTTGGCCGCGACGACCTCCGGGTCACCGCCCAGCAGGGCGGCCATCCCGGTCTCGACGGCCGCGGCGGCCTCGGCCATGGCGAGGCTGCGTTCGCGTACGAAGGTCAGTGCGTCGTGGGGGGTCAGCGCACCGGCGAAGGCGGCGGCGGTGATCTCACCGACGCTGTGGCCGGCCACCGCGCCGACCTGTGCGGTGGCGGTGTCCCCGTCCGGGAACAGCACGCCTGCGGTCACCAGGCCGGCGGCCACCAGCAGTGGCTGGGCGACGGCGGTGTCCTTGATCTCCTCGGCGGACGCCTCGGTCCCGGCGTGCACCAGGTCGAGCCCGGCGACCTCCGACCAGCCGCGGAGGCGGTCGGCGACACCGTCGAGCTCCAGCCAGGGGCTGAGGAAACCGGGGGTCTGGGCACCCTGTCCAGGGGCGACGATTACGAGCACGGTTCAACCCTCTCTCGCCGAGCGCCCGGGGGCGGGTAGGCGACGGTAACGAAGAAAAGCATCCCGGATTGTAAGGTCCCTACATCGGGCTCAGCCGGACTCTCCCGAGGCCGTGAGCCGCCCCAGCGCCAGTGCGATACGCAGGGTGAAGGCCGAACGAACGTCTGATGGAGCGTAGCCCGTGACGTCGGTCACACGTCGAAGCCGGTAGCGCACCGTGTTCGGGTGGACGAAGAGCATCCGGGCGGCGCCCTCCAGCGAGGACGCCTGCTCCAGGTAGACACTCAAGGTCTCCAGGAGTGCCGACCCGGCTTCGTCGAGCGGTGTGTAGATCTCCTCCACCAGCTGCTGGCGGGCCGCCTGGTCGCCGGCCAGCGCCCGCTCCGGCAGCAGGTCGTCGGCCAGGACCGGGCGCGGTGCGTCCGGCCAGGCCGGGCAGGCCCGCAGGCCGGCCGCGGCGGCGTGGGCCGAGCGGGTCGCCGACAGCAGGTCCGGCACGGTCGGGCCGACCACCACCGGGCCGGCCGCGAACTGGCCGATCAGCGCCCGGGCCGCGTGCACCGGCTCCTTGTCGCCACCGACCACCACCACCAGGCGCTTGCCCAGCACCCCGGTCAGCACGTGCAGTTTGGCGTAGCGCGCGGCCCGGCGGATCGCCTCGACCACGAGTTCGCTGTCACCGTCCGGAGCCGAGCCCATCACCACCCGGACCTGGCTCGGCTGGCCCCAGCCGAGCGCGGCGGCGCGCGAGAGCACACCCTCGTCGGCGTCCCCGGAGAGCAGCGAGTTGACCACCAGCGCCTCCAGCCGGGCGTCCCAGGCACCCCGGGCCTCGGCGGCCTGGGCGTACACCTGGGCGGTCGCGAAGGCGATCTCCCGGGCGTAGACCAGCACCGACTCGCGCATGTCCGCCTCGTCGCCGGGGGAGGCGACCTCCTCGATGGCCTCCTCCATCACCTCGATCGTGGTGCGGATCAGCTCGACCGTCTGGCGCAGGGTGATCGCCCTGGTCAGCTCGCGCGGCGCGGTGCCGAAGACGTCGGTGGAGATCGCCTGCGGGGCCTCCGGCTTGCGGTACCACTCGGTGAAGGCGGCGATGCCGGCCTGGGCGACCAGGCCGATCCAGGAGCGGTGCTCCGGCGGCATCCGCCGGTACCAGCCGAGCTGGTCGTCCATCCGCGCGATGGCGGCGGAGGCGAGCTTGCCCGAGGACTTCTCCAGCCGCTTGAGGGTCGCGACGCGGCGCTCCGCACGTTCGGCGGCGAGCCGGCGCTCCTGCGCGGTCAGGCGCGGGGCCGCCCGGCCGGGCCGGTCCCTCCCGGCGCCGGTCGTCGGGGCCTTCCCGCTCTTGTCGGGCTTGGCGGTCGGATCGCTCTTGGAGTTCGCGGAGGCGGCTGGCACAAGGACAAGACTGCCTCACCGGAGTGACTGCTTGTGCACGCCCCCCGGCGGAGCGGCACGGTGGCAACCGTCACAGTCGCGGGCCGACCGGCGCCGGCACCCCGTCCGGAGCGCCCGGGAACGCGCCCCGGACCACGCTACGGTGGGGCCGTGACCGACGCTCCCGCCCGTCCGCGCGCCGATCTGCGCCGGACCGCCGAACGCTACGTCTCCACCCCCGCCGAGGGCGTCGAGACCAGGCACGCCTTCTCGTTCTCCGGGCACTACGACCCGAGGAACACCCACTTCGGCGCGCTGCTCGCCTGCAACGAGGAACTTCTCTCCCCCGGCGCCGGGTACGACGAGCACAAGCACCGGGACACCGAGATCCTCACCTGGGTGCTGGAGGGCGCGCTGGCCCACCGGGACTCCGAGGGGCACGGCGGCGTGGTCCGCCCCGGCATGGTCCAGCACCTGAGCGCGGGCTCCGGGGTCACCCACACCGAGCGGAACGTCGGCGGCGCCGGGGGCCCGGTCCGCTTCGTGCAGATGTGGCTGCAGCCGGACACCTTCGACGCGCCCCCGGCGTACGGGCTGCGCCGGGTGGAACCGGACACCGGCGGGTTGACGCTGCTCGCCTCCGGGCTGGCGCGGGACGCCGGGACGGACGCGCTGCGGCTGCGGCGCGGCGACGCCGCGCTCTGGCTGGTGACGGCAGGGCCGTGGCAGCCGCTGCCCGAGCTCCCGGCCGCCGCCTGGCGGTACGCCCACCTGACGACCGGTTCGCTCGGCTACCGCACGGTGCCCGGGCCGCAGGGCGGCGGCCGCTCGATGGTGCCGGGCGACAGCGTGCGGATCACCGGGGACGCCTTCGCCGCGCCGACGGCCGGCGAGAGCGGCGCCGAACTGCTCCTCTGGGAGATGCACTCGCCGGTCTCGTACGGCTGAGGGGGCGGGCGCGGGCGGGCACGGGCGGAGCCGCCCGGCCCGTCCGGGGCCGTCCGAGCCCTAGATGTACTGACCACGGAGGTTGGTGACAGGGCTCACGGCGTGGTGATCTTGAAATGAGTGAGGGCCTTCTGGCTCGGTGTGGATTGCGACATCTGCA
>NZ_JBHXKE010000111.1:0-30253 GCF_042722765.1 Kitasatospora sp. NPDC058406 | reverse complement strand
CCCCTCCGGGGGCCGGCCGCCCGGCTCCGACGTTTTCACGCCCGGACTCCCGTCGACCCTCCGCGGCGGACCGGTTACAGGACGGCGCGCACCGCGTCCGCGACCGAACCGATCCGGGTGTAGACGCCCGGGTGGGCGGCCTCGGCGCAGCCCGTGCCCCAGGAGACCAGTCCGGCGAGCCTGCCGGCGACCACCAGCGGCCCGCCGCTGTCGCCCTGGCAGGCGTCCCTGCCGCCCTGCTCCTCGCCCGCGCAGACCATGCCCCGGGCGTCGAAGCGGCCGTCCGCACCACCCGGGTACGCCTGCGCGCAGGTCTGGTCCGGGACGATCGGCACGTCGACCCCACGCAGCGTGGGCGAGTAGTCACCGTGACCGGTGCTGTCACCCCAGCCGTAGACCTGCGCCCTGGTGCCCGCCAGGTACGGCCCGGTCTCGCCCTGACCGACCAGTTCGATCACCGGCCGGGCCTCCTGGGACTCGCCGAGAGTGAGCACCGCCACATCGTTCATGTTGGTGGCGAAGGCGTAGTCGGGGTGGACCCAGACCGCCTGGACCGGCACCTCGCGCCCCGCCCCGCCCCGCAGGTCGTCCCGCCCCACCACGACCCTGAGGCCCGGGCGCTCCACCCGCTGCCCCCTGGACTCGTCGTAGAAGCAGTGCGCGGCCGTCACCACCTTGGTCGGAGTGACCAGCGCGCCGCCGCAGAACTGCCCCGAGCGCCCGGCGCCGAACTGCTGGCGACTGGCCAGCGCCACCACCCAGGGCCGGTCGGCGGTGCTCGCCGCCACACCACCGACGATCCGCCCCTTCGCCTGGGCGGCGGGCACCGCCGGCCCCAGGGCGATCAGCGGCGCGGGCAGGGCGGCCAGCAGGGTCAGGACGGCGGCCCGGCGGGCTCGGCGCACCGGGCGCACCGCGTGCGCCGTCGTCGAGTGCACCGGGGTCGGGGCGGCGGTCGGCAGGTCGGCGCGGTCCGGGCGGTCCGGGTTGGGCGACACCGTGTCTCCAGGTGGCTCGGCAGCAGCAGCAGGCAACCGGCACAGCGTAGGTGACCGGCTACGGTGAGCGACCCCCTGCGGCCGCACAGCCACCCGGACGAGCGACAACGGCCACCCGGACGGTGACGCCGACCGCCCCCGAACAGCCCGAAGGCCCGGAGCGTTCGCTCCGGGCCTTCGGGCTGGACCTGCGACGGTCCGACGATCAGTCCAGGTAGTCGCGCAGCACCTGCGAGCGCGACGGGTGGCGCAGCTTGGACATGGTCTTCGACTCGATCTGGCGGATGCGCTCACGGGTGACCCCGTACACCTTGCCGATCTCGTCGAGCGTCTTCGGCTGACCGTCCGTCAGGCCGAAGCGCATCGAGACCACGCCCGCCTCGCGCTCGGACAGCGTGTCCAGCACGGAGTGCAGCTGCTCCTGGAGCAGGGTGAAGGAGACCGCGTCGGCCGGGACGACCGCCTCGGAGTCCTCGATCAGGTCGCCGAACTCGCTGTCGCCGTCCTCACCCAGCGGGGTGTGCAGCGAAATGGGCTCGCGGCCGTACTTCTGGACCTCGATGACCTTCTCCGGGGTCATGTCGAGTTCCTTGGCCAGCTCCTCCGGGGTGGGCTCGCGGCCCAGGTCCTGGAGCATCTGGCGCTGGACGCGGGCCAGCTTGTTGATGACCTCGACCATGTGCACCGGGATACGGATGGTGCGGGCCTGGTCGGCCATCGCGCGGGTGATCGCCTGACGGATCCACCAGGTCGCGTAGGTGGAGAACTTGTAGCCCTTGGTGTAGTCGAACTTCTCGACCGCACGGATCAGGCCCAGGTTGCCCTCCTGGATCAGGTCCAGGAAGAGCATGCCGCGACCGGTGTAGCGCTTGGCCAGCGAGACGACCAGACGGAGGTTGGCCTCCAGCAGGTGGTTCTTGGCCCGGCGGCCGTCCTCGGCGATGATCTCCAGCTCGCGCTTGAGCTTGGGGGCGAGCTTGTCGGCGGCCGAGAGCTTGTCCTCGGCGAACAGGCCGGCCTCGATGCGCTTGGCGAGCTCGACCTCCTGCTCGGCGTTGAGCAGCGGGACCTTGCCGATCTGCTTCAGGTAGTCCTTGACCGGGTCGGCGGTGGCACCCGCCACGGCGACCTGCTGGGCCGGGGCGTCGTCCTCGTCGTCGTCGGAGAGGACGAACCCCTCCGACTCCTCCTCCGGAGCGTCACCCTCGGCGGCGGGCTTGTCGCCCGGGAGCGCCGCGTCCTCCAGCTCCTCCTCGCCGAGCAGCTCCTCCTCGCCGGCCTTGCCGGTCTTGGTGGCGGTGGTCTTCTTGGCGGCCGTCTTCTTGGCCGGGGCGGCGGCCTTCTTGGCGACCGCCTTCTTGGCGACGGCCTTCTTGGCGACGGCCTTCACGTCGGCGGCGACGCCTGTCCCCTCGACCGTGATCTCGGCGGACACCGTGCTGACCGGCGCGGCAGCGGCCGCGACCGCGGGGGTGGAGACGGGCGCACCGGGCGCGATGCGCACGGGCGGCTTGGTCGGAGTGGCGGGGGTCCGGGTGGTGACCGCCTTGGTGGCCGTGCGCTTGGTGGGGCTCTTGGCAGCGACGCTCTTGCGCTTGGCGCCGGCCGGTTCGGCCGCGCTGACCATGAGATCCACCCCCTCCTCAATCAGAACCTGGTTGAGGCTGCGCATGACGTTCTTCCACTTGGTGACCGGGATCTGGTCCGCCTCGAACGCCTGGCGTACGTCGTCACCGGCGATCTGCCCCTGGGCCTTGCCCCGCTCGATGAGCGCCAGCAGAGCCGCGGACTCGGCGATCTCGGGGGGAAGCGAACGGGATGTGCTGGCCGACACGAACAACCTCTCGGACGATGAGTGGACTCGAACCCGTACCGGCCGCCCGAGCGGGCGGGGAAGGAGATCGCGCGTCGGGCACGCGGTGTCGATTCCGACCGACTCGGGTTTGAGGACTGGGTTTGCAGGACGGCAGCAGCGCCGCGGACCAACACAGCATTCTGACACGTTGGGGTATTCCGGAGCTGCTCCCGCTCAGGAGACATCGCTGCTACACGTCAAGTGTTACGCATGGCCTTCGTGTCGCGGGTCACACCGTTCGCTCTCCGCGGCCCGGGGCCGACTTCCATCATCCCTCACTCGCGCCGAAGCCCGTCACCATGGACACGACACTTGGGCCACCGGGTCGACACCCGGCCCGTTCCGCCGCCCACCGCCCGGACACGCAGAGGCCCTCCGGCTGCGCCGTGGCGGCAGCCGGAGGGCCGGTGGTCGCGGGGAACGGGGGGAACACTCGACCCCGAACGGACCGCTCAGTGCTCCCGGGGCGCCGGGACCGACGGCTCGATCTCGGGGTGGACGGTGAGCAGCGCCCGCGTCGCGGCCTCGGCCGCGGTGCCGTCGCCGGCCCCGAGCGCGTCCACCAGCCGGGCGTGCAGGCTGACGGAGGCCTCGACCGGCCGCTCGCAGGAGATGACCGGGCCGCCGGACACCTGGAGCGCGCAGGCGACGATCCCGGAGAGGTGCTCCAGCATCCGGTTGCCGGCCAGCTGGAGGAGCAGCCCGTGCAGCTCGGCGTCGGCCCGGGTGAAGGTCGAGTGATCGGCCTGGGCTGCGGCGTGACCCATGATCTCGACCAGCTCGACCATGCGCTGCTGGACGTCCTCCCGGCCGTGGCCGGCGGCCAGCCGGGCCGCCAGCGGCTCGATCGCCCAGCGGAGCTCGAACAGCTCCCGGCGCTGCTCGTCCCGCTGGGGGCCGAAGGCGCGCCACTCGATGATGTCCGGGTCGAGCAGGTTCCAGTCGCTGACGGGGCGGACCCTGGTGCCGACGTTCGGCCTGGCACTGACCAGACCCTTGGCCTCCAGCACGCGCAGCGACTCGCGGACGACGGTGCGGGACACCTCGAACCGCTGGCCGATCTCCTCGGGGACGAGCGGCCGGTCGGCGCCGAGGTCGCCGGAGACGATCATCTGGCCGAGCTGCTGGACCAGCTGGCCGTGCAGGCCGCGGCCGCGGCTGCTGGTGGTCTTGCGGCCGACCCGGGCGAGGTCCGACTCGGCGCCCTCCCAACGGGGCGCCGGCGGGGTCGGCCGGTCGGCGTACGAGAAGCGGTCCAGGTCGCCGGAGCCGGGGATGGCCCCGTCGGCGGAACGGGCAGGGGTCATGGTGGGGTGCGCAAGGGTACTCACAGGTCCTTTGTCGGCGATCGGGGAGCACAGCTTGAGAATTCTCGTGAAAAGCACACGAAAGGGTGATCGACCGTGACTGGATAATTGACTTCTTATCAGGAAGAAACGCTCATTGCGGTCACTGGTGGCCGATCTTGGCGAACCGTCAGGGGCCGGACGCCGCCGTTCCGCGTCTCCACGCACCTCCCCGGCGGCCGACCCGCAGTCCGTCCGCAGTCCGCCGGGCGGCCGTGTCCCGGCCCGCGGGGTGGCTCAGAGCGCCCGGCGCCGGGCCTGGACCAGCAGGGTGGTCAGCAGCAGTACCAAGGCCGGCGCCGTCACCGCGGCCAGCAACGCCGGGTCGGTCAGGGCCGACCCGCTCTCCGCAACCCGGCGGTCCCCGCCGTACACCCATCCGTACGCCCACTCGACCCCCGACTGGAACGGCAGCAGCTCCGCCGCCCGGGTCGGCCACGCCGTCCCGGTCTGCCGCAGCAGCAGCGCCACGCCCGACTCCAGCAGCGGCGGCAGCGCGCAGAGCAGCAGCACCCCGGCAGCGGCGCTGCGGGTGAGCGAGGCCGTCAGCACCCCGGTCCAGCCCGCCACGACCACCAGCAGGACGAAGGCCAGCAACGCGGCCGGCGCACCCTGCCCGGCCGCCAGTGCCACGGGCGCCAGCACGGTCGGCAAGTCGCCGAGCCCGCCCAGGCCGGCCGAGGCCAGCGCCTCCGCCACCCGACCGGAGAGCGCGGCCGGCTCGGACCACGCCGTCACCGTCGCCCCTGCCGGCAGTGCGAGGTGCACGGCCACCGCGTCGACCAGCAGTGTGACCAGCGCCAGCAGCGCCGCCACCGAACCGGTCACCAGCAGCTTGGCCGTCAGCAGCCGCACCCGGCGCGGGTACGACACCTGCGAGGCCGCCAGCCCCGGGTGCCGCACCTCGTGCCCGTACGACAGCGCCCCCAGCACCCCGGCCCCCAACGCGGCGAACGGCAGGGGCACCAGCGGCACCGTCGCCGTCAGCAGCCGCACCGCCGCCGCACCGTCCAGCCCCCCGTCGGGCAGTTGCCCCGCCAGCACGGCGGCCACCGCCGCGTCACAGAGCACCACGGCACCGAGCAGCAGCCAGGTGGAACGCAGGCCGCGCAACCGGCGCAGCTCGTAGGCCAGAACTCGCACGGTTCACTCGCTCCGAAGGTCGATGGTGGCGGGGGTGACGGGAAGGACGGCGGCTCCGTGGCCGGGTGCCTCTGCCCCGGCCAACCCGGCGGACGTCCACACCGGGGCGGGAGCGGGGGTGGGCGTGGGCAGAGCCGGCAGCGCGTGTGCCGGCGCCGCGGCCGGGAGGGCTGCGGAGGCGTGCTCGGGTGTCCCGGTCGCCGGTGCAGCCCCGCGGGCCGGCCCGGCCTCCCCGGAATTCGCCGGGGCAGCAGCAGGGTCGGATCCGGAGGCCCGAAGCGAGCCCGAAGCCGGCGCCGGAGTCGGAGTCGGAGTCGTTGCCGCAGCCGCAGCCGCCGACAGCGAGCGCGACCCGGTCGGCATCCGGCCGTGACCGGCGGGCCCGGAGTACGCCGGCAGCCCGCGCGCCCCTGCGGGGTCGGCCGCCCGGCGCTCCGTGACGGCGCGGTCGTCGCCCGCCCCGGTCGGCGGCACGGGCGTCCGCGGGGACCGTACGCCCGACTCCGCGAGGGGTTGGGCGAGGCGGCCGAGACGGACGGTGTCGTCGGTCGTCAGGTCGTCGGAGGGCACCGCGTGTTCGGGGAACGCGGATACCGGCGTGACGCCGGACCGGGCCAGGTCGTTCAGGCCGTCCCGGAAGAGCCGGTCCACGGCGACCGTCGGGGAGGTGTCCGCGTCCTCGTCCTCGACCGGGCGCGCGGCCCGGGTCTGGGTCCGGGTCTGGGCCTGGGCATGGGCCGGAGCCCGGTCCTGGAGCCGCACCCGGGCCGGGTCCTGAACGGACGTCGGGGCCTGAACCTGCGCCGGTGCCGGAGGCGGGGTCACGGCCGGAGGCGGGGTCTCCGCCGGCGTGAGCGGGGGCTGGAGCCGGGGTGCCGGTGCGGATCCGGGCCGGCGGGCCGCACGTCGGCCGGCCCGCCCCGTGATCGCCGACAGCGCGGTCGCGGCCGAGACGGCGACCGGGGCCACGGCCGGCCCGGGTGCGACCGGCAGCGCGAGGGTGGGCGAGGGCGTCTGGTCCCGCTCGGCGGCGGCCGGCTGCGGCACCGGGGCCGGCTCCGTCGACACCGGGGGCAGCGCGACCGTCCGGTCCGCTCCCCCTGCCCCGAGCTCCGCCTTCCGGCCTCCACCGGTCGGCTCCCGCCGCTCCTCCGGAGCCCCCTGATCCCGCTGCGCCTTCGCCGGGCGGTCCTGTCCCGCCCGGTTCTGGAGGTGAAGGTGCCCGGAGCGCCCGGACCCGACCGGCAGGGCGGCCCGGGGAGCGGGCTGCTCGACCACGCGGTCGGCCAGCTCGTGCAACAGGATGCCGTTGCGGTAGGCGAGTTCACCGATCTCGGTACGGCCGATCCCGGCCACCGCGAGACCGGCCCCGCCGTCGCGGCGGACCTGCGCCCCCTGGCCGACCAGCAGGTCCGCAAGCCGCGCCATCTGCGGCCCGCGGACGGCGACCTCCGGGCTGAGCCGGGTGCGGCGGAACTCCGTCACCGGCTGGTCGGCCACCAGCCGGCCCTGGTCCAGGGTGATCACCCGGTCGGCGAACCGGGCGGCGTCCTGCGGAGTGCGGGTGGTGACCAGGACCGTCCCGCCCGCGACGCCGAAGGAGCGCAGGAAGGACTGGAACCACTCCGCGTTGCGCGGCGAGAGCCCCTCGGTCGGCGCGTCCAGCAGCAGGATCCCCGGGTCGCCGAGCAGCGCGGCGGCGAGGGCCAGCCGCCGGTGCATCCCGGGCGAGAAGGTCCGCAGGCGCTGGTCGGCGACGGCCGCCAGCCGGGTCTGTTCCAGCAGCTCGTCGGCCCGGCTCGCCGGGACCCCGACGGCCGCCGCCAGCATCCTGAGGTGACCGCGCGCCTTCCGGCCGGGGTGGCCCGCGGCGTCCGCGGCTCCGCCGGCCCGGCCGGGGTCGGGCAGCACCACGCCGACCTCGCGCTCGGGCCGCCGCAGCCGGCGGTAGGTGCGGCCGTCGAAGAGGGTCACGCCCCGGCCGCGTTCGAGTTCGAGCATCAGCCGCAGGGCGGTGGACTTGCCCGCGTCCTCGGGACCGAGCAACGCCGTCACCATGCCGGGACGGGCGTCGAAGGTCAGATCCAGTACCGCCGGCGGACCGCCCCGTCGGTAGACCTTGGTCAGTCCGGTGATCTGGATCATCGCTGGCTGCTCCCATGCCTCGGCCGACCCGGTCTGCGTGGCGCGGGGTCGTGCCCGCACGGCTCCGCGCCAGCACATTAGGGGGCCGGTCCGGAGATTCCGGGCATTGTGGGGGCGGCACGGGCCCGACGCCCGCGCACCTCACCCGATCAGGGGACAATCCGATCCTGCGAGGAGACCCGGGTAGCCCGGGAGAGCGAGCGAACCACCACGGCGTGCGAGGGGACCGCGACGCGGCCGGGAGGGGCAGGGAGGGGCGGGGGGCTCAGGACTCCGGGCGCAGCATCGGCGGGTTGAGCACGTTGGCCCCGCCGGAGGTGAAGAGCTGCGCCGGGCGCCCGCCCTGACGCGTCGTGGTGCCGCCCGAGGGAAGCAGGAACCCGGGTGTGCCGGTCACCTTGCGGTGGAAGTTCCTCGGGTCGAGCGCCACACCCCAGACCGCTTCGTAGACCCGGCGCAGCTCGCCGACGGTGAACTCGGTCGCGCAGAAGGCCGTCGCCAGCGAGGAGTACTCGATCTTGGAGCGAGCGCGCTCCACTCCGTCGGCCAGGATCAGCCCGTGGTCGAAGGCGAGCGGGACCCCGTCGACGGGGTCCGGGCCGAGCAGTTCGGTGACGGGTGCCCAGCGTGCGCCGCTGGCGTCGCCGCCGGCGCGCGGGGTCGGCAGGTCCGGCGCGAGGACCAGGTACGCCACGCTGACCACCCGCATCCGGGGGTCGCGCTGGGGGTGGCCGTAGGTCGCGAGCTGTTCCAGGTGGGCGCCGGCGGTGCCGGGGCCGACCGCGTCGTGTCCGGGGGCGGAGTGGGCGCGCAGACCGGTCTCCTCGGCGAGCTCCCGGGAGGCCGCCTCGGCGAGGCCCTCGTCGGGGCGGACGAAGCCTCCGGGGAGGGCCCAGTAGCCCTGGTAGGGAGGCTCACCCCGCCGGACCAGCAGGGCACAGAGCGCGTGCTCGCGCACCGTCAGCACCACCAGGTCGACCGTGACAGCGAACGGGGGGAAGGCCGACGGGTCATAACGCGACATGGCGACGATCATAGTCGTCTCTCTGACGATAAGCACAGGCCCGCGTACGGACGGTCCGCAGGAGGGCGGGCCCGGCCGACGGCCGGGCCCGCCTCGCGCGGCAGGGGCGGCGTCAGCGGGCGACCAGTTGCAGCTCTGCGGACGCCTCCTCCACCATCGCGACCCCGATCCGGCTGACCCGCACCGAGAACGGCTCGCCCGCGACCCGCAGACCGGTCAATTCCAGCTCTCCGAGCGGCGCGGTGCTGGCCGGGCGGACCAGTACCCGCCCGCCCGGGACATCGGGGCGGACGCCGGCCAGCGCGAACACCGCGTGCGCGGCCCCGGCGGCCGAGACCGCCGCCGGGCGGCAGGCACCCGGGTGCGGCACCGGCGGGCAGCCCGGCGTGCGCTGCTCCCCCGCGTACATCTCGGGCAGCCGGCCCTCGAAGTGGGCGGCGGCGGAGAGCAGACCCTCCAGCAGCGCGCCGGCCTCGTTCTCGTGGCCGGCCTCGGCGAGCCCGGCGATGGCGAGGGCGGTCTCGTGGACCCGTACCGCGCCGCTGCGGTGGCCCAGCGGGTTGAACCGGGGCGACTTGGCGCTCAGCGTGCGCAGCCCCCAGCCGCTGTCGAGCTCCGGCGCGGCCAGCCGATGGGCGAGCAGCCTGGTCTGCTCACGGTCCAGCAGGCTCTCGTGCCGACCGCCCTCGGCCGAGAGCCCCGGGTCGAGGAGGTGGACCAGGCTGGAGGCGACGGCGGGCAGCGGCTGGCCGCCCGGGGCGAGACCGGCGGCCGGACGGCCGCCGGAGAGGTCGTCCACCCAGAACCGGTCGCGGAACCGTGCGCGCAGTCCGGCCGCCCAGCTCCGCCACTCCTCGGCGCCGGGCCGGCCGAAGGCCGCCAGCAGGTCGGCCCCGTGCAGGGCGGCACGGTGCGCCTGGGCCTGGACCTCGGCCCGGGCGGGCACCGGGTGGGCCGACCTCTCCTCGACCGGCCGGCTGAGGTCGGTGACGAAGCCGTCGACCAGGCCCTCGCGCAGCGCCGCGAGCGCGCGCTCGGCGGCCGGGAGGAGCTCGGCGACCTCCTGCCGGGGCAGGCCCCAGCGCCAGGCCTCGGCCAGCACGGTGACGAACAGCAGCGTCGCCTCGGTGGCGGTACAGGTGGGCGGCAGTTCGGGGCCACCGTGCCGCAGGGCCCCCGGCAGCAGACCCTCGGGGCGGTGACCGCCCTGGCCGGGGGCGGGCGCCGGCTGCTGACGGCGGGCCAGGGCCCGGAGGGTGCCGGCGGCGAGCCGGGTGCCGAGCGGCAGTGCCAGCCGGGCCGCCCAGAGCGCGTCGGCCGGGGCGAGCCCGAACCGCCAGGGTGCGCCGGAGGCGGGGTAGAGGTCGGTCGGCCGGTCGGGGTCGGCGAACAGCAGCCCGCCGAGGGCGTCCAGGGAGCGTGCCACCACCAGTGCGGCCCGGGGGTCGTCGCAGCGCACCTCGGGCTCGGCCCAGGGCAGCGGGACTCCGGTGCCCCGACCGCCGGGCGGTCGCGGGCCGGGCAGGGTGGTCTCCAGTTCGGCCCGCAGCTCGACCGACCAGCGGGCCCCGGGCTGGACCTCCAGGTCCCAGCGCAGCACACCGGCGCCGGCCAGGACGGCGTGCGGAGACGGCTGGGCACTGACCGTGGCGCTGTGGGTGGGCCCCGCCCAGCGCAACCCGGAGGACTGCACCTGGCCGGGCAGGTCCGGCGGCCGGTGGCCGGCGGCGATCTCGCCGACCGGGCCGAGGTCGGTGCCGAGCGCGATCTCCAGCGGGAGCCGGGCCGCGCGGCTGCCGGTGTTCCGCACCGTCACGGTCTCGACGCCGTCGGCGTGGCGCAGCCGCTCGACGGTGAGCGCCGGATCGGGGTCGAGGTCGCCGGGGAGCCGGACGGCCCCGAGGAAACGGGCCTGCGCCGCGGTGGTGAGGGTGCCCTGGAGCGGGAGCGGCTCGATCCCGCCGAGCCGCAGTTCCATCCGGGCAACCACGCGGACCCCCGAGCGGTAGAAGCCGTGCAGGCCGTGCCCGCGCAGCTGGCCGTCCGGCCCGGAGGCGGCCATCGCCGGTGCGTTGACGCAGAGCACCGCGTGGTGGGCGGCGGCCGGCTGCGGGCGCGGCGGCGCCGACCGGGCCTGGCCGCCGGGCGCTCCGGGCTGGGCCGGATCCGGTCGGCCGACCGGTCTGGGCGCGCCGACCACACTCTCGGCCGGCATGGCCTGTGGTGGCCTCATCGCGGTCACCGGACTCTCCTCCCCTCGGCGGTCCGGTGGCCGTTCAGGGCCGGTGGGCCGCGAGCATGTTCGATCGCGTGCTGGTGGTGTCTCGGGCCGACGGACCTCTCCGTCGGCCGGCGTGCCGTGCCTGGCCGTACCCGGTACCGGGCCGTGCCATGCGGGACGCGATACCGGGTCGGTATCGGCTCCGCGCCGTTCCCGGGCGTCCCGTCGCGCCCGGTCGTTCACCGGACCCGCCCGGCGCGCCGTCGGGTCCGACGTCCCGCGGCGGCGGTGACGTCATGCCCGGCCGGTGCCCCGCGCGGACCGCTGCCGCGGAGCGGCGGTCCGTTCCGCACCCCGCCGCTCGGGGCCGGCACCGCCACCTGCACGGGTGCCGTGTCGGCCGACCGTTCGGACGGTACTCCGGGCCCGACGGCGGATCCGGACGGGGCGTGGTGCCGGGCCCGGGGCCCCCGGGGTCAACGCCGGAGACCGTCCACAGGTCACGCCCGCCGGCTTCGACCGCGGTACCCGCCCGGGATTCCGGGCGTGCGTGCCGTCGGTTCTCGCGGACCCGCCGGGGCTTTCGCTGTGACTCCGCTCCGGTACCGGTCCGGTGCCGCCTCCCCGCCGTCCTGCGGGCCGTCGAGGCCCGGTCCGTCGGGTGGCCGTCCTGGACGGTGACCGCCGGGCCGGTGCTCGGCCGCGGCCAGGATACGGTGCGGGGATCGCGGCCCCGCCACCGGCAACCCCGGTGGGGGCCGACGCGATCGCTGTGACCAGCAGAGACCGAGGAGTTGTATGTCCACCCCCAGCCGGCTGCCCGGGATTGTCAGCACCGACCACGTCTTCCAGCTGCCCCTCGACCACAGCGCCCCACAGGGCGAGCAGATCGAGGTGTACGCCCGCGAGGTGGTCGCCCCGGGCCGCGCGAAGGACGACGACCTGCCCTGGCTGCTCTTCCTCCAGGGCGGCCCGGGAGGCAAGGCCGGCCGCCCGCTCGGCCGGGACGGCTGGCTGGAGCGCGCCCTCGACGACTACCGGGTGCTCCTCCTCGACCAGCGCGGAACCGGGCGCTCCACGCCCGCGACCCGGCAGACGCTCGCCCGTCGCGGTGGCGCCGAGGAGCAGGCCGACTACCTCGCGCACTTCCGTGCCGACTCGATCGTGCGGGACGCCGAGCTGATCCGCCGCCGGCTGCTCGGCGAGGACCGCCGCTGGAGCCTGCTCGGCCAGAGCTTCGGCGGCTTCTGCACCCTCACCTACCTCTCGATCGCGCCCGAGGGACTGGACCAGGCCTTCGTCACGGGTGGCCTCGCCGGGCTGCGCAGCTCCGCAGACGACGTCTACCGGGCGGCCTACCCCCGGGTCGTCCGCAAGAACGAGGGCCACTACGACCGCTTCCCCGAGGACGTGGCAGGCGTGCGGCGGATCGCCGCCCACCTCTCCGACTCCCCCGCCACCCTGCCCGGCGGCGGGCTGCTCACCGTCCGGGCCTTCCAGGCACTCGGCATGCTGCTCGGCAGCGGCAGCGGCTCCGGCACCCTGCACTACCTGCTGGAGGAGGCCTGGGTGGAGGGCACCGACGGCCCCGAGCTCTCCGACACCTTCCTGGCCGGTGCCGAGGCGCAGCTCTCCTTCGCCCAGGGCCCGCTCTACGCCGTCCTGCACGAGTCGATCTACGGCCAGCGTTCGGTGGACCCCGCCGGCACCGCCTGGTCCGCCGAGCGGGTCCGCGCGGAGTTCCCGGCCTTCGACGCCCGGGCCGCTCTGGAGTCCGACGCGCCGGTGCTGTTCACCGGCGAGATGATCTACCCCTGGATGTTCGACACCGACCCCGCGCTGCGACCGCTGAAGGAGACCGCGGACCTGCTCGCCGCCCGGACCGACTGGCCCGACCTGTACGACCCGGCGCGGCTCGCCGCCAACGAGGTGCCGGTGGTGGCGGCCGTCTACCACGACGACATGTACGTCGACACGGCCGACTCCCTGGCGACCGCCCGGGCCGTCCGGGGGCTGCGGACCTGGATCACCAACGAGTGGGAGCACGACGGCCTCCGGGTCAGCGACGGCAAGGTGCTCGACCGCCTGATCGCGATGGCCCGCGGCGAGGCGTAGCCGCGCCTGCCGGCGAGCCCCGGCCGGTCCCGGCGCCCGACGGGCACCCGGACCGGACCGGGCGGGGCCCGCGCGGGGCTCCCGGATCACCGGGACGTCCGGGCTCCGGCCGGCGCACTCCGCACGCCCCGGCACCGGCCTCGACGGGCGGGGGTCGGTGAGACCGGTGCCGCCCAGGGCGAGGAGCGGCTGATCCGTGCCCGCCGGGTGGAGCGCGGTCGCTCCGCCGGGCGGCAGCCCGGCAGCCCCGGCAGGAGACGCGGCACCGGCTCCGCACCGGTCCGACCGCCGCGCACTCGGGCAGCGCCCGACGGCCCCGCGAGGTCCGACGAGCCGGACCGACCGGTCGCAGCGACGACTGCGGACGGCTCGGGCGGGGTCTCCGTCGGATGCCCGGAATCCGGGGCGGCGCCGGGCACCGGGCCGCTCGCTCCTCCGGACGGCGGCGATCCCTCGGGCCGTGCCCGGCGGCCACGCCTGCGACGGCGGCGGGCCTTCGCCGTCGCGGAACCGCCCGGCCGGTCGGACCCGCCGGCCCGGTCCGGCGGCGCCGGGTCACCCGCTCCTGCCCCGCCCGGCCCGGTGTCCGTCGGCTCCCCACCTGCGGGCTCGGCCTCCGCAGACTCGGTGTCCGGATGATCGACCTCCACGGGCTCGACCGCGACCGGCCCGGCAGCATCGGGGGCCTCGCCACCCGGACCGGTACCGGCCCGCCCGCCGTCGGCCTGAGCCTGAGCCTGAGCCTGAGCGACGGTCGGCCCCACCGCCGACGTCCGCTCCCGCTCGGTGCGGCGGCAGCGCTCCGTCTCCACGCTCGCCAGCAGCGGTTCGACCGTGAAGCCACCGTTGAGCGACTCGTACAGGAGCTGGGCCAGCAGGTAGGACGGCGCGAGACGGAGCGTGTGCGCGAGCACCACACGCGCCGTGGCGGTGTCTCCCGCGACCCAGGAGACCCAGGCCAGCAGGGTGAGCGGCGGCGGCGCGTAGCCCGTGTAGGGCGGCACGCAGCGGGTGGCGAGGAACCGCCAGAGCCGCTGGGCGGACGCCAGCTCGGCCGGCCTGGCGTACTCGGCGGCGCGGTCCCGGATCACCCGGTCCTGGAGCACCAGCAGCAGCCGGGCCGTCCGGTCCTCGTCGAGCTCGACGGCGCCCGCCATGAACGCGGCCACGGCCCCGTCGAGCAGCCGGGCGCTCTCCTCCCGGCCGAGCGACGGCCGCCGCCCCGCCGCCGGACCGCCCTCGGCCCGGGCGATCGCCCGCCGCTGGGGGCCGGCGGCGGGCGGGCCGACCGGCGCCAGCCCGGCGACGATCTCCTTGCGGCTCCCGCGCGGGGCGAGGCCCGCGACGGTGGCAGCCACCGCGACCGGGCCGGGCCCGGGAGCGCTGCCGATCGGGTTGCCCGCCGGATCGCAACTGCACCCGTCACGCCGGCAGAGGAAGGACCACCAGCGACCGGCCGAGACGCAGAGCGCCTCCTTGACCCGCACCCCGCGGCTCTCGAAGGCCAGCCGCAACCGCTCGGCGAGCGGCCGCAACCGCTCGTCCGTCGGCGGGCCGTGATCACGGCCCGGGTCCTGACAGAGGTAGAGGAGGACCTGGACCGGCCGCTCGCCCTGCTGCTCGGAGAGCCCGACCAGCAGGTCGGCCGTCTCCTCGGCGGCGGCCGGCCACTCCTCCGGCGACTCGGGGATGTCCAGCCGGATCACCCCGCCCTGGCGGAGGTCCGGGGATCCGAGACCGACCGCGACGATGCTGTCGTCGGGGAAGAACCCGAGGAGGTAGGGCAGCAGCTCGGCCATGTCGGCCGGGCCCCGCATGGTGATCGGCCGGCCGCCGGGGCCGTCGCCGAAGGGGAGCGCGATGCGTTCGTTGTTCATGGCCGGAAGACTGGCGCAATTCGCCGGAGCCTCCGGATTTTTCTTTTTCCCCTGTGGATAAACCCCGCCTGTGCATAACTCCTCCCTCGTTCGGCTCAACACGCACCACCCTCCAGGGGGACATTTGACGGCCGTTCAGCAGTACAGATGATGAAATACGGCCCCGATCCACCCACGCGTGACCGGCCGCCGTTCGCCGCTTGTCGGCACCTCGGGGTTACATGGACGCCATGCAGCAGCCGAAGACCCACACCACCGCCACCGCCGCCGACCGCGCCGAGGTCCGGACCCGGGCCGAGGCCGTCCTGCGCGAGCTGGCCGGCCCGGGCGCCACGCTCCGCGAGGACCAGTGGACGGCCATCGAGGCGCTGGTCGTCGACCACCGGAGGGCCCTCGTGGTCCAGCGCACCGGCTGGGGCAAGTCCGCCGTCTACTTCATCGCCACCTCCCTGCTGAGGGCCCGGGGCGCCGGACCGACGGTCATCGTGTCCCCGCTGCTCGCCCTGATGCGCAACCAGGTGGAGTCGGCCGCCCGGGCCGGCATCCACGCCCGCACCATCAACTCCGCCAACACCGACGAGTGGGACACCGTCCAGGCCGAGGTCGCCGCCGGGGCCGTCGACGTACTGCTGGTCAGCCCCGAGCGGCTGAACAACCCGGACTTCCGCGACCAGGTGCTCCCGAAGCTCGCCGCCTCCACCGGCCTGCTGGTGGTCGACGAGGCCCACTGCATCTCCGACTGGGGCCACGACTTCCGCCCCGACTACCGCCGGCTGCGCACCATGCTCGCCGACCTCTCGCCGGGCGTCCCGGTGCTGGCCACCACCGCCACGGCCAACGCCCGGGTCACCGCCGACGTCGCCGAGCAGCTCGGCACGGGCACCGGCGACGCGCACGCCCTGGTGCTGCGCGGGCCGCTCGACCGCGAGAGCCTCACCCTCGGCGTGCTCGCACTGCCCGACCCGGCGCACCGGCTGGCCTGGCTCGCCGACCACCTCGACCGGCTGCCCGGCTCCGGCATCGTCTACACCCTGACGGTCGCCGCCGCGGACGAGGTGACGGCCTTCCTGCGCGAGCGGGGTTTCGCGGTGGCCGCCTACTCCGGCCGCACCGAGGACGCCGAGCGCCGCACCGCCGAGGCCGATCTGCTCGCCAACCGGGTCAAGGCGCTGGTCGCCACCTCCGCCCTGGGCATGGGCTTCGACAAGCCGGACCTCGGCTTCGTGGTGCACCTCGGCTCGCCCAGCTCCCCGATCGCCTACTACCAGCAGGTCGGCCGTGCCGGGCGCGGGGTCGACCGGGCCGAGGTCCTGCTGCTGCCCGGCCGGGAGGACGAGGCGATCTGGCGCTACTTCGCCTCGCTGGCGTTCCCGCCCGAGGAGCAGGTGCGCCGGACCATCGACGCACTCGCCGAAGCCGGCCGCCCGCTCTCCACCGCCGCCCTGGAGCCCCGGGTGGACCTGCGCCGCGCCCGGCTGGAGACCATGCTCAAGGTCCTGGACGTGGACGGCGCCGTCCGGAGGGTCAAGGGCGGCTGGACGGCCACCGGGCAGAGCTGGGAGTACGACACCGCCCGCTACGCCAAGGTCGCCGCCTCCCGCGAGGCCGAGCAGCGGGCGATGCGCGAGTACGCGGCGGGCACCGACTGCCGGATGGAGTTCCTGCGCCGGCAGCTGGACGACGAGCAGGCCGCCCCCTGCGGCCGGTGCGACAACTGCGCCGGACCGCTGCACGGTCCGGAGGTCTCGACCGAGGCCCTGGAGGCGGCCCGGGCCTCCCTCGGCCGGCCCGGGGTCGGTTTCGAGCCCCGTCGGCTCTGGCCCACCGGGATGGACGCGCTGGGCGTACCGCTCAAGGGCCGCATCCCGGCCGGCGAGCAGGCCGAGACCGGCCGGGCCCTCGGCCGGCTCTCCGACATCGGCTGGGGCAACCGCCTGCGGGCGCTGCTCGCCGACCAGGCCCCCGACGGGCCGGTCCCGGGCGAGGCGGTGGACGCCCTGGTGACCGTCCTGGCCGACTGGGCGCGCGGTCCGGGCGGCTGGGCCGGCCCGGCCGCGGCCGACGGCGGCCGACTCGACCGGCCGGTCGGCGTGGTGACCATGGCCTCGTCCCGCCGGCCCCGGCTGGTCGGCAGTCTGGGGGCCCGGATCGCCGAGATCGGGCGGCTCCCCCTGCTCGGACAGGTCGAGTACGCGACCGGACAGCCCCCGCACGGGTCGCGCAGCAACAGCGCCCAGCGGCTGAACGCCCTGGCCGGTGCCCTCGTCCTGCCGCCGGAGCTGGAAGCGGCGGTGGCGGCCGCGGGCGGGCCGGTCCTGCTGGTGGACGACCTGGTCGACTCCGGTTGGACGGTCACCGTGGCCGCCCGGTTGCTGCGGCGGGCCGGTGCCGGTGCGGTGCTGCCGCTGGTGCTGGCGGTGCAGGGCTGACGGCCGGTCCGGAGCCGATCGACTCATATCACCCGAATGGAGTAATTAAGGAGATCACCGGAACGCGGCCGGCCCCGGCGGACACCGCCGGGGCCGCCACCGGCGGAAAGGCGGGACGGAGTTGCGCGGGACACTTCGCGGCATCCCTCAGGCGGCCCGGATCACGATCCGGCAGCAGTCGGGTAGCACTCGCACGAACGTGGAATATATCCGGCAGAACGTTGGCTTTCGGGCGGCGTTCATCATTTCATCGTTGCCGCTCCCGCCCGGCTACCCTGAGAATCGGACCGTACCCGGAACCCGGTCCCGTCGACCAGGTCTTCGGCGTACGCAGGTACCCGCGCGCCCGTGGGTCGGGAAGGAGGATTGTGATCAACGGCATCGACCGAGGTCAGTATCCCCTCGCCCGGAGCTCCTCGCCCAGACGGGTGCTCGACCTGCAGACCTGGACGGCCTCGGGGATCCCGCTGCTCCGCGATCCGCGCGAGTTCGTGCTGGAGCTGCACCAGCGCCACCTGCCCCAGCCCGGCACGGTCGTGGTCGCGGTCCTGGACGCGCTGCACCGGCTGACCGGGTCGGCCTCGTTCGCACCCCGCCCGCACAACGAGGACGGCTGGCTCCACCGCAACGCGATCCTCACGCACCTGCGCCAGGTCGTCCCGCACGACCTGCGCCTTCCCGCCCCGACCCGGACGGCCGTGCTGCTGAGCTGCCGGGAGGGCGCGGCCGGCTGGACCGAGCAGGACGGCGCCTGGATGTGGGCGCTCCAGGACGCGGCCACCCTGCACGGGCTGCGCTGCGGCGCGTACGTGGCCCTGACCCCGGTCGGCTGGCAGATCCTCGGCGACGGACGGAGCGGGCGCAATCCGAACGCGGCTTCATGGGCGGACGGACCGGTCCACACCGTGACGGAACTGCCCCCGCGTTCGGCCCTCGACGGCCAGCGCGGCCAGCGGACACTGCGGCAGGCGGCGCCCGAGCGGCCCCGGCGCGGCGAACGGCCACAGCGGTCCCGCCAGTCCGAACACCCGTGGACACCCGCCCGGGTCACGGCCATCGAGCCGACCCGCCGCACCGGCACCCGCTGACGCGACCACCCTCCCGTCCCGGGGCCGGCGCCTGCAGCGGACCCGGCCCACCGGCCGAGCGAGGCGGTCGGGGAGTCCGGACGCCGACCGGGAGTGGCGCAGGCCCCGCGGAAACGTCGAGGCCCGGCACCAGCGGTACCGGGCCTCGAAGATCCGAAGGGTCTCAGGCGGGCAGCCGGCCGCCGGTCGGTGCTCCGGCGCCCGCGAGGGCGGCCGGGGCGGGAGCGGTGCCACCGCAGACCACCAGCAGCGAGTCCGCGTGCTGGAGTGCCTTGGCATGTGCTGCGGCGACGCGGCCGGCCGAGCCGGCAGCGACGGCCAGGACGACGACCGCACGGCGGGCCGGGCGGGTCAGGTCGGCGTCCGCGTAGAACACGTCGCCGCCCTCGGCGAGCTGCGCCCAGTAGCGCTCCTCGCCGAAGGTGAGTTCGTGCTGTTGCCACGGATGCGCCGCGCCGACCGTCAGCACCAGGATGTCTCCCGGGTCACGGCCGGAGTCCAGCAGCCGGTCGACCGTCTCGTCGGCCCGGTCCAGGGCCTCCGCCCCGGTGGCCGGCACATGCCGGATCTCGATCGACGCGGTCCGCGACGGCGGGGGCGGCGGGGTGGGCTTGGGAATCTGGTTCGGGCGCGGCGGCGGCCCCGGACGGTTCGCACGCGCGGGTGCCGGACGCGGCGGTGCCGGACGCGGGCCCGGTACCGGGGCCGACGCGGTGGCGGCCGACGGTACGGCGGTGTTCGCGCTGCCGGTGGCAGGCGTACGGAGGGCGTGTGCGTCCGACTCACGGGGGCTTGGAACGCCGGGGCCCGGGAGGCTCTCGCTGATCTCCGGCTCCTCGGGGAAGACAGGCATACCCGGATATCTATCAAATGCCGGTCGGACGCGCACGGGCGCCCCACCTGTTGGTCACCGCGAACCTCGCGGTCCGGCCCCCGACCCTCCCCGACGGCCCGTCAGAAGCCCAGCGCCAGCTGTTCGCCGACCGGCTCCGCCGAACCCGCTCCGCCCACCCCGGGAAGGGGCCGGCTCCGCTTCAGGTGGCGCCATTTGGGCAGTCCGTCCAGATATGACCAGGAGAGGCGGTGGTGTTCGGTCGGCCCGAACTCCTCCAGCGCGGCCCGGTGGACCGGGGAGGGATAGCCGGCGTTGTCGGCGAACCCGTACTCGGGGTGCGCCTCCCCCAGTTCGGCCAACAGTCCGTCGCGGTGGACCTTGGCGAGCACCGAGGCGGCCGACACGCAGATGCACGACTGGTCGCCCTTGATCACCGTGCGCACCTGCCAGGGACCGCCGAGGTAGTCGTGCTTGCCGTCCAGGATCACCGCGTCCGGCTCCACCGGCAGCGCCTCCAGCGCCCGGACTGCGGCCAGTCGCAGCGCCGCCGTCATCCCCAGCTCGTCACACTCCAGGGCCGAGGCGTGACCGAGCGCGTACGCGCCGACCCAGTCGGCGAGCACCGGGGCGAGCGCCTCGCGGCGGCGCTCGGTGAGCAGTTTGGAGTCGGTCAGCCCCTCCGGCGGCCGGCGCAGTCCGGTGACGGCCGCGCCGACGGTCACCGGCCCGGCCCAGGAGCCGCGCCCGACCTCGTCGAGGCCGGCCACGACCTTGGCGCCGGCCCGCCGGAGCGAGCGCTCGACGGAGTGCGTCGGCGGGACGATGGGCATGTCGGAATCCGTTCAGCTGGGCGGACTCCAGCGTATTCCACCCGCCGCAGGACCCGGGAAGGCCCGGGAAGGCCCGGGGCGGGCCGGGGCGGGCCGGGAACACCCGCACCCCGGCCCCCGGCCTCAGTTCCGCATCAGCGGGACCATGACCTCGTCCACCAGCTCGGTCGCGAACTCCGGGCCCACCCGCCCGCCGCAGATCTTGACCCGGTACAGCAGCATCGCCGGCGCCAGGTCGGCGACCATCGACGTGACCGCGCCGGGCCGGACGTCGCCGCGCTCGGCGCCGCGCCGGAGGATGTCCAGAATGACCCCCTTGGTCGGTTCGATCACCCGCTGGGCCATGAAGTCCTTGAACAGCGCGGCCTGTTCGTGATCCAACTCGGCCATCAGCGCGTGCATCGCACCACCGGAGCGGGAGTGCACGACGGCGGCGAAGCTCTCGACGAGGTAGAGGAGTTCCTCGCGGGCGGACCCGAGGTCCGGAGTGTCGGAGGGGCGTGGCAAAGTGGAGTCCAGGGCGTCGATGACCAGTTCGACCTTGGAGGCCCAGCGCCGGTACAGCGCGGCCTTTCCGGTCCGGGCTGCCTGGGCGACCCCTTCCATCGTCAGCCGCGCGAACCCGCCGGAGGTGAGCTGGTCGAGCGTCGCATCGAAGATCGCGGTCTCCAGCTCCTTCCCCCGCCGCCGGACCGGTCGACGCAGGGCCTCGGCCGCGATCCGTATGGGGCAAGGTCCCGAGGCGGCCTCGGTCGACCGCTCGACGGGCCTCTCGACCGGCCGTTCGACCGCCCGGCCGGTCGACCGAACCGCCGCCTGGCGCCGCACCAACTGATCCATTGTCACCAACCTTAGGGAACGGTTGCGTTCATAATCACGCCCACGCTATCGTCCACAGTAGTGAACGATTCCGTTCCTTCATAGTCCGCGGGACGCCGCCGGACCGTTCCGGACCCCGGGTCCGAAGTACACGAAGCAGTAGCCAGCAGGGGGCATCAACTTGGCTATCTCCGACACACTCAGCAAGAACTCTCCAACGCAGGGCCGTCAAGGACGGAACAAAAACCTCACCCTGACCGTCATCGCGGCCTCGCAGCTGATGGTGGTGCTCGACGCCACCATCGTGAACATCGCCCTGCCGCAGATCAGGGACGTGCTGAACTTCTCCACGACCAACCTGTCGTGGGTGATCAACGCCTACACGCTGACCTTCGGCGGCCTGCTGCTGCTCGGTGGCCGTGCGGGCGACATCCTCGGCCGGCGCCGGGTCTTCATCGCGGGCACGCTCCTGTTCGGGTTCGCCTCGCTGCTCGGCGGCTTCGCACAGGACGGCGGCATGCTGTTGGCCGCCCGCGCGCTCCAGGGCATCGGCGGCGCGATCTGCTCGCCGACGGCCTTCGCCCTGATCGCCACCAACTTCGAGGAAGGGCCCGAACGCAACAAGGCCTTCGGGGTGTTCTCCGCGGTGGCCGGTTCGGGCGCCGCGATCGGCCTGCTGGCCGGCGGCGTGCTCACCGAGTACCTGGACTGGCGCTGGGTCTTCTTCGTCAACGTGCCGATCGCCGTCCTGATCGCCTTCGCCGCGCCGCGCCACATCGCCGAGTCGGAGCGCCAGGCGGGCCGTTTCGACGTGCCCGGCGCGCTCACCTCGACACTCGGACTGGTCGGCCTGGTCTACGGCTTCATCCGTGCCGCCTCGGACGGCTGGTCCGACCCGCTGACGCTCGGCTCGTTCGCGGCCGGTGTGGTGCTGATGGCCGCCTTCCTGGTCATCGAGACCCGGACCGCGCAGCCGATCACCCCGCTGAAGCTGTTCGCCGACCGGAACCGCACCGGCGGCCTGGTGATGATGCTCTGCCTGGCCGCGGCCATGTTCGGCATCTTCTTCTACATCACGCTCTTCGTGCAGGGCCCGCTGGGCTACAGCCCGCTGAAGTCCGGCTTCGCCTTCCTGCCGATCAGCGCGTCCATCATCGTGGCCGCCCAGCTCGCGTCGAGCCTGCAGGTCAAGTACGGCCCGAAGCCGTTCATGGCCGGTGGTTCGCTGCTGGTCACCATCGGGCTCACCTGGCTGACCTTCATGGACGCGGACAGCGGCTACCTGGACGGCGTCCTCGGCCCCACGGTCGTGTTCGGCTTCGGGATGGGCCTGGTCTTCGTCCCGGTGATGCTGCTGGCCGTCGCGGGCGTCGCCGGGGACGAGACCGGTGCCGCCTCGGGCCTGCTCAACTCGATGCAGCAGATCGGCGGGTCGCTCGGCCTGTCGATCCTGACCACGGTGTTCGCGCACTACGCGACCGCCGAGGCCAAGGTCCAGCTGCCCGGCTTCATGGCCACGGCCACGCCGGAACAGAAGGCCTGGCTGATGGAGAAGCAGGAGTTCCCGCAGGGCACCGGCGCGGCCAACGAGGTCCTCGCCCAGGGCATATCGCACGGCTTCATCGCGGGCGCCGCGCTGGCGGCCGTCGCCCTGGTGGTCGCGGTCTTCGTGGTGAAGGCCAAGGCTTCCGACCTGCCGACGGAGGCCTCCGGCGTCGCGATGCACTGAGCGCGGCGCACCCGCACCACACTTCACGCACCACGCACCACACTTCACGCACCACGCACCACGCACCACGCACCACGCACCACGCACCACGCACCTGATCGGCGGACGCCGGACGGTGTGCGCGGACCGATCCGGCGTCGACCGCCGGAGATGACGGGCCGGCCGGGAGCAGTTCGCTCCCGGCCGGCCCGCACGCCTTCTCCCCGCCGGTTCCTGCCCGACCCCGCCGAGCGGCCCCTCGAGGCACCCCGCCGAACGCCCCTCGCCGAGCCCGGGGCTCAGCGCTCGCCGCGGTAGTCGCCGCCGTACAGTCCCAGCCGCGCGCACGCCCCGTCGTCCTCGGCCGAACGGTCCACCGGCGGACGGGCGGCGAGGATCAGCCGGGCCCGGGACTCGGCCAGGCTGGTGGCGTACCAGGGCGTGTCGTCCGCGAGCCCGGTCGCGAGGACGTCCAGCGCGCAGGTCCGGTGGTCGCCCGGCAGCCGGTCCAGGGCCGGAACCGCGTCGAGCGAGAGGCTCCGGACGTTGCGCAGGTCGATCTGCCCGGTCCGCTCGAAGCGGGCCACGTTCTGCTCCGCGACGACCGCGTCCGGCCCCATCAGCCCGTACAGCGCGGCGGCCGTCGCCGCACTGAGCACGGCGGCGCGCGGCAGCCAGGCCGTCGAGCGGGTCAGGCCCGCCGCGATGAGCAGCAGGAAGACGACGCCCAGCCAGACCTCGACCACCAGGACCCAGAGCCGGAGCGCGGTCAGCCCGGAGGCGTCCACGTAGAACCACATCCGTCCGAGCGCGGAGGCCACCACGGTCAGGGTGAGCAGGCAGAGCGTGCCGAGCAGCAGCCGCGCCAGCCGGCGGTCGGCCTCGGTGCCGCGCGGCGCCCAGCGCTTGGCGAGGGCGACCACGACCAGGGTGAGCACGGTGACCACCAGCAGCTGCCAGAAGCCCTGGCGGGCGTACTCGGAGCGGCTCATCCCGGTGTTCTCCATGATCGAGTCCCGGCCGCCGAGCACCACCACGGCCTGGACCACCGCGAAGGCGCCGAACATCAGGTTGAGCGCGCCCAGCGGCAGGGCCCACTCCAGCCGGCCGCGGGCCCGGCCCGGCGGGACCGGCGTGCGGTCCCAGCGCCGCGGGCCCGCCGCGATGTGGGCGAAGCCCAGCGCGGTCACCAGGCCGATCGTGAAGAGCACGAAGCGGACCGGGAGTTCGCCGAGGTCCACGCTGGGGGTGAGGCTCTCGAACATGTCCGCCATGGCCGCGTCGGCGCCGGCGAAGAGCGCGCCGAAGACGGCCAGCAGGACGGCGGCCACCAGCACTCCCTTGACCACCGGCACCACCCGGCTCCGGCCGGGCACCCTGCCGCCGCGCAGCCCGCTCCGGGCCCAGCGCAGGCCGGGCACGAGGTTCCACAGCACGCCGGGCAGCGCGAGCAGGACACCGGCCCAGCGGCGCCCCCCGTGCAGCGCGAGCGAGGCCAGGCCCAGGGCCCAGACGGTGGACAGCAGGACCGGCCAGCCGGCCTCGTACAGCGCCGGGACGGCGAGCAGGGCGACCGCGAGGGCACTCCACAGGACGGTCCAGCCGCGCACCCGCCGCCCTGCCGCGCGGGCGGCGAGCCCGGCACCCGCGGTGGCGAGCGCGGCGCAGAGGAGCAGGTTGACGCCGAGCCCGTCGATCAGCAACCAGGACGCCAGCAGGCCGGTCAGCAGCGCCGCGAGCAGGGCCCGCCCGGTGGCCGGCGACTTCCGCTCGGGGTCGCTGAGCCGCAGCCACTGGAACGGCTGCGGCACCGGCGCGCCGGGCGCCCGGTAGGGGCCGTACGCGGCCGCGGCGACCGGGCCCGCACCCCACGCACCGGCGGCGCGCGGGGCTGCGCCGACCGCGCCCGGGGGCACGTCCGCGCCGGTACGGCCGCCCGTACCGGCGCCCGGGACTGCCTCGGGGCCGGCGCCGGCTGCGGGTCCTGAGCCCGCCCCGGACGGTGCTCCGTCCGGGGCGGGCGTGGTGGGTCCGGACATGGGTTCCCCCTCAGTGGTCGGGCGGGCACGCGGAAGCCGCCCTCGGGGCGGTCCGCCGAGCGACGCGGCAGCACGGGGCGTGCGGCGCCGACGGGCGCGCGGAACCACACCGGTGAAGGCGTCAGGAGCCGCGGCCGAAGCCGACTGTAGACCATTCTGAACAAGTTCAAAAACACCGGACCCGGCTCTGTCGCACGCCTGTGACAGAGCCGGGTCCGACTTCGCGGAGCCCCTCCGCGCAAGCCCCTCGGCACCCCTCAGCACGCCCCTTCAGCGCGTTCCTTCAGCGCGTTCCTTCAGCGCGTCCCTTCGGCGCCCCTCGGCGGATCTCCTCAGTACGTCCCGTACAGCGAGTACTGGAAGGCGTCCTTCACCGCCGGCCCGAAGTTCACCGGCCACGTCCCGAACGGCACGACCGTGTTGCTGTACGCGCCCTGCCCGCCGGCGCCGGTCGAGTAGTTCATGTTGTTCACCGTGGCGCCCGTCCCGTTGCTGTTGTAGACGAACCAGTAGGACGTGCCCGCGCTCAGCGTGATGTCCACCGCCAGCGAGTTCCACGCGTTGGCGGTGAGCGTGCCGCTCCCGGTCGCGGCGACCAGGGCGCCCGGCGAACCGCCCACGTCCGTGTAGACGGCCAGCTGGAAGCGGTTGTCGGGCGCCGCGCTGACCGGTCCGACGTGCACGCTCATCGAGGTCAGCGCCACCGGGGCGGCGCCGGTCGTCACCCTGTTGCCGTTCAGGTGGTTGGAGTCGGTGTCGTCGATCAGCGAGCCCACCGCGGTGTTGCCGATCGTCCGCGGCTCCGCTCCCCCGGTGGTGAACGAGACGGCGTACGGACCGGCCAGGACGTTGCCCGAGCTGTCCCGCACGCCCTGGACGGTCGCGGTGTACCCGGTGGTGAGGGCGAGCGGGGCACCCGGGGTGAGGACGACGCCGTTGGCCGCCGCGTCGTAGGCCACCGTGCCCGCCACGGTGGCGCCGCCCGCGGTGGTGCGCAGGGTCGCGGTGGAGGCGGTCACGCTCGCCGGGTCCAGCGGCTCGCCGAACGAGAACCGGACCGCCGCCCCGGGCGCCACGCCGGTGGCCCCGCCGGCCGGCGCGGTGCCGGTGACCGCGGGCGGGGTGGTGTCGCGACCGTAGGTCGCGGTGTACGAGCCCACCGCGCCGTCGAAGAACGCGTACGGCACGCCCTTGACCGTCTCGATCCGGTACGGGAGGCTCCGGCCGCCCGAGCTGAGGCCGGTCAGCGTCCCGGCGGCGGCGTCGACCGGCAGCATCGCCCGCAGCCCGGTGGCTCCTCCGGTGATGTCGAAGGTGAGCGCGCTCCCGTTCCAGGCCAGCCGGGAGAAGGCCGAACCGTTGCGGCCGTCCAGCCAGGTGAGCATCTGCCGGCCGGAGACCACCGGGACACCGCGCGCCTTGGCGGCGGCGACGATCGTGTCGGAGGCGGCGGAGGCGGCGAAGTCGGTGTGGATGTTGGCGGTCAGCGCCGCGTAGTAGCCCTTGGCGCCGTAGGCGGCGTCGAGCAGCGTGGTGACGGTGCCCGGGTAGGACTGGCCGGACTCGTCGGTGAGCTGGGTGGTGGCCTGGTACTCGTCGATCACGCTGCCGTCGGTGTCGGCGAACCGCATGATCTGCGCGGTGCCGTTGAAGTAGCCGGGCCGGTCCTTGGTGAAGGCGGACGGGTAGAAGTAGTAGTCGGTGTCCAGCCGGATCCCGTTGGCCAGCTTGGTCTTCGCCTGGGTGGCCCAGTCGTCCCACTCGACGCAGTGCGTGCGGCTGCTCGAAGGGGACGGCAGTGTCGGGTACTTGGCCCTCCACCCGGCCAACTGGTCCCGGTAGAAGCCCTGCAGGGCGGCGGCGGAGCCCCAGGGTCGGCAGTCGGTGGTGACGTGCACGCCGACCTCGAAGCCCTGGTCGCTGTAGGCCTTGGCCCGGGCCGGGGTGAGCGGGTCGTCGGTGTAGATGTACGAGGAGCCGCGGATGCACTCCCAGTTGGCCACCGAGCAGCCCGGCGGGCTCTGCGCGAGGTAGCCGTCCCAGCGGCCGGCCGTGCCGCCGACCCCGTGGTCGTCGCCGGTCATCACCACGACGGCCTTGACGTCCCGTGGGAAGTACCAGAACCGGGGCAGCGGTTTGGCCGTGGACCCCAGCCGGGTGAGCAGGTTGGCGAGCAGCCGCTGCTGCTCGTCGGCGATCGGGATCAACGCCTTGTCCAGGTCGTTCCAGTCGGGCCCGCCGTCGGTGCCGAAGAACATCTCGCTGGCCTCGTAGCCGTCGACTCCGTCGCGCTGCCGCCCGGCCCAGGCGACGTTGCCCTGGCGGGTCTGCACCACCGACCTGGCCAGGTCGTAGCTGAACGCGGCGGCCCGGCCGCTGCCGGCGGTGTGCAGGGTGACCGCCGGGTTGGCCGTGGCGGTGGCGGCGTCGCTGTAGAGGGTGGCGACGGCGGTGGCGCCGCTCAGGGTGTAGAGGTCGGCGGCGCCGTGGTAGCCCATGGTGTCGCCGGTGATCCCGGTGCCGGGCGAGGCGCCGGTGTTCACCTTCAGGTAGGCGTCGGAGCGGGTTCCGGTGACCGGGGTGAGGCCGAACAACGGCGCGAGCTGCCGGTCCGGGCGCATGGCGACCAGCCGCCCGCCGCCGCCGGTCCAGGTGGTGAACAGGTCCGCCTGCGCGGCGGTGAGCGGCATCTCGCCGAGCAGCACCACGTCGGCGGCGGCGAGGAGCTGGCCGGTGACGGCGGAGATGTCCACCTGGTGGTAGGCGTTGAGGCCCTCCGCCTTGAGGATCTCGGCCAGGTACCGGGTGTACGGGTTGGCCTGGCTGGTGACCAGCAGGATCGGGCCCTCCCCGCCCGGACCCGGGCCCGGCGGTGTGGTCGGCGGTTCCGGGTCGGCGGTGTAGGTCGCGTGGATCGAGAAGCTCAGGCCGCCGGAGGTGACCGGGCCGACGTCGGACGGCCAGCTGCCGAACGGCTGGCCGCCGTTGCCGTACGCGCTGGTGCCGCCGGGGCTGTACCGGAGGTTGTTGACCGCCGCGTTGGTCCCGTTGGTGTTGTAGGCCAGCCAGTACGGCGTGTTGGCGGCCAGGGTCGCCGTCAGCGGGACGCTGTTCCAGCCGTGGGCCGCGAGGGTCCCGGTGGCGCTGCTCACCAGCAGGCTGCCCGGGCTGCCGCCGTTGTCCCGGTAGATCGCCACCTGGTAGCGGTTGTTGGGCGCCGCGTCCACCGCGTCCACGAACACCGACAGGCCGGTGACCGTGCCACCGGCCGAACCGGTCACGTAGCGCGAGGCGTTGAGGTAGCCGGAGTCGGCGGAGTCCGTGGCCGTACCGGCCTCGGTGGTGCCGAGCGTGAGCGTCACGGCCGCCGCGGGATCGGCCGCGGCCGGTGCGGCCCCCGGTCCGGAGACCAGCGCCGCCGCCACGGCCAGGGCCGCCGGCAGCCCCCCGGCCCTCCGCCCCCACGGCCGCCACCGCCGGCCCGAGTGTATGCCTGCGTCTGCCATGACCGCCCCCTGTGTCACCTCGGCCAACTGCCTTTAACGGTGTACCGGTTCCGTGCCGACCGTGTCCACGAGACCGACACGTTCGGCGTGAATCGAAACGCCTCCGGGGGGCGACCCGGCTATCCCTTGACCGATCCGGCCAGCAGGCCGCGGACGAAGTACCGCTGGAGGGCGAAGAACACCGCCAGCGGGATCACGATGGACAGGAACGCCCCGGCGGTCAGCAGCTCCCAGCGCCCCCCGAACGATCCGGACAACTGCGCCAGCCGGACCGTCATCGGCGCCACGTCGGGCGTACCGCCGGCGAAGGTCAGCGCGACCAGCAGGTCGTTCCAGACCCAGAGGAACTGGAAGATCGCGAACGAGGCCAGCGCCGGGGTGCAGAGCGGCAGCACGATCGAGCGGAAGATCTTGAAGTGCGAGGCGCCGTCCACCACCGCCGCCTCCATCAGGTCGCGCGGCAGCTGGGCGATGAAGTTGTGCAGCAGGAAGATCGCCAGCGGCAGCGCGAACATCGTGTGCGCCAGCCAGACCGGCGCGTACGTGCCGCCGAGGTCCAGCGCCGGGACCAGCGTCACCGAGCCCAGGTGGGCGCCCCCGGAGAACAGTTGGAGCAGCGGGATCAGCGCCATCTGGAGCGGCACCACCTGGAGCGCGAAGACCACGAAGAACACCGTGTCGCTGCCCCGGAACCGCACCCAGGCCAGCGCGTACGCGGCCATCGCCGCCAGCGCCAGCGGGAACAGGGTGGCCGGGACGCTGATCGCCAGCGAGTTCACCAGGAACGGCATCAGACCGGTCGAGACGCCGGAGCCGCCCTCGAACAGCACCGTGTGGTAGTTGTCCAGGCCGAGGTCCGGGTGGACGAAGACGTTCCACCAGCCGTCGGCGGTGACGTCCTTCTTGGGCCGCAGCGAGGTGGCCAGCAGGCCCAGCGTGGGAACGGTCCAGAGCACCGTCACCACGATCACGAACACCGAGGCCGCCGGGGTGGAGAAGGCCTTCCGGACGGGACCGCCGTCACGCCGTGCGCTCATCGCACCCCACGCTCCTTCCGCAGCTGGACGATGTTGTAGGCCACCAGGGGGAGCACCGCGAGGAAGAGGACCACCGCGAGCGCGCTGCCCCGCCCGGTGTTGAACTGCACGAAGGACTGCGAGTACATCTCGTTGGCCAGCACCTGGGTGCCGAAGTTGCCGCCGGTCATGGTGCGGACGATGTCGAAGGCCTTGAGCGTGGTGATCATCACGGTGGTGAGCACCACCACCACCGTCGTGCGGATCATCGGCACCGTGACGTACCAGAACAGCCGCATCCCGCCCGCGCCGTCCAGCCGGGCCGCTTCGGTGACCTCGTCCGGGATCGCCTTGATCGCCGCCGACAGCACCACCATCGCGAAGCCCGTCTGCACCCAGACCATCACCGCCATCAGCAGGAAGGTGTTGAGCGGCTGGGCGAGCATCCAGTTCGGCGGGTGCTCCCAGCCCAGCGCGACGGCGACCTGGCTCAACAGGCCGATCTGCCGCTGCGAGGCGTCCCGGGACTCGTAGACGAACTTGAAGATGATCGACGCGCCGACCAGGGAGATCGCCATCGGCATGAAGATCAGCGACTTGTACACCGCCTGGCCGCGCATCCGGTCCACCAGCAGTGCCAGCACCAGACCGAGCCCGGTGGCCGCCAGCGGTGCGATCACCAGCCAGAGCAGCGTGTTCACCAGCACCTCGTGCAGCGAGTCCGTGGTGAACGCCCAGCCGAAGTTCTCGCCACCGACGAACCGGCTGCTGTCGTCGTTGTGGAGGCTCAGCCAGACGGTGCGGACCAGTGGCGCGACCAGGCCCACCAGCAGCAGCACCACCGCCGGACCGAGGAAGACGGCGACCGCCAGCGGGCGGGCGAGACGGCCGGAGGCGCGGCCGGCTACCAGGAAGACCAGCAACAGGATGCCGAGGAAGCCGGCGATCGCGCCGAAGCCGTTGCCGAACTTGACCACCGCGTCGCCCCAGGCGCCGTCGGCGAGTGCGGAGGCGGGGAGGGACATGGCTGGGCGTCCTTTCCTTGCGGTCGGCGAAAGGGAGGAAACGACGGGCCGGGACGGAAGTCCGGGAGGCGGGAGGGTCGGCGACCCGAGGACCGGAGACCGGAGACCGGAGGAGGGGAGGGCGGAGGACGGGCGGTGCGGCTCGGGGGCCACTAACCGGCCACGAAGCCCGAAACACCGACCACGACACTGACTCGCCACACAGCAGCCAGCCTGAACCTCAGAACGGGCGAC